>NZ_AFAL01000494.1 GCF_000193225.1 Verminephrobacter aporrectodeae subsp. tuberculatae At4
TGGAGCGTGCCGTCGATCAAGCCAAGGCCGCCGCTGCCGGCATGGGCGATGCCGATCTGACCGACCTCATCGACGAAGCGGTGCAATGGGCACGTGAGCCCTGATGCGGGTCATCCTCGACACCAATGTGCTGCTCGGCGCGCTGATCTCGCCGCACGGCCCGCCCGACGCGATCTACCGCGCCTGGCGCGCAGCACGCTTCAAACTGGTGACGTCAACGGCGCAGCTCGACGAGCTACGGCGAGCGAGCCGCTATCCGAAGCTCAAGACCATCCTGCCCGCCCACCGCGTCGGCACGATGTTCAACAACATGCAGCGCGCCGTCGTGCTGGACGCACTGCCACCATTGCCGCAAGGCGTCGAAACAGCCGACCCGAACGACGCATTCCTGCTGGCGATGGCCTTGGCCGGTGAGGCCAACTACTTGGTGACTGGCGATCGCCGCGCCGGGCTGCTGCAACGCGGCAGCATCGGCCGCGCGCGCATCGTCCCCCCGGTTGCCTTCTGCGCCGAGGCGCTCTGACGCCTATACCGGCCAACTTCCCGTCCAGCACACGACGGGAACGCTGCGGCCGCTATCCGGACGCACCGGGACGGCGAGCAGAAAACGACTGTAGCTCTTGTATAAGACATAAGATAAATTCGCCGCGCGGTGCAGATCGGCGGTAGACTCCAAGGCTGTTTTGCGGGGCCCAAGTGGCTGGCAACAGGCGCTGTACAACCGGCGTCTGCGGTGCAGATTCCCGAGCCCTGATTTTTTCACTTCCTGGAGTTTTCACATGCGCAAGAAGCCTGTTCGCGTGGCCGTCACCGGCGCCGCCGGCCAAATCGGTTACGCCCTGCTGTTTCGCATCGCCTCGGGCGAAATGCTGGGCAAGGACCAGCCTGTCATCCTGCAACTGCTCGAAGTGCCCGCGGACGGCCCGCAAAAGGCGCTCAAGGGCGTGATGATGGAGCTCGACGACTGCGCCTTCCCCCTGCTCGCCGGAATGCAGGCGCACTCCGACCCGGCGGCGGCCTTCAGGGACGCCGACTACGCGCTGCTCGTCGGCTCGCGGCCGCGCGGCCCGGGAATGGAGCGCGCCGAACTGCTGGCGGTCAATGGCGCGATCTTCATCGCGCAGGGCAGGGCGCTGGACGCCGTGGCGAGCCGCGACGTGAAGGTGCTGGTGGTGGGCAACCCGGCGAACACCAACGCCTACATCGCCATGAAGAGCGCGCCCGGACTGCCGCGCAAGAACTTCACGGCGATGCTGCGCCTGGACCACAACCGCGCCGTGAGCCAGATCGCCGCGAAGACCGGCAAGGCCGTGGCGGACATCGAAAAGCTGGTCGTCTGGGGCAACCACTCGCCCACGATGTACGCCGACTACCGCTTCGCCACCGTCCACGGCGAAAGCGTGGCGCGCATGATCGACGACCAGGAGTGGAACGCCAACGTCTTCCTGCCCACCGTGGGCAAGCGCGGCGCGGCGATCATCGAGGCGCGCGGCCTGTCTTCGGCGGCCTCGGCGGCGAACGCGGCCATCGACCACATGCGCGACTGGGCCCTGGGCAGCAACGGCAAATGGGTCACCATGGGCGTTCCTTCGGATGGGCAGTACGGCATCCCCGGCGACACCCTGTTCGGTTTTCCCGTGACCTGCGAGAACGGCACATACAAAATCGTCGAAGGTCTGGAAATCGATGCGTTCTCGCAGGAGCGCATCCGCATCACGCTGGCTGAACTCCAGGGTGAGCAGGACGGCGTCAAGCACCTGCTGTAGGCCGCGCGATGCAGCCGACTCCACAGGCAGCGTGCAGCGCGCAGGGGCAGGGCGGCGCTGCACCCACCCATCCACGCGATGTTCTGCTGGGCGCCCAGGCGCGGCCCCGCTTTCTGCCCGTCTGCGACCATTACAGCGGCGTCGAGGCGCGCATGCGCAAGAGCCTGCAATTGCAGGCCGAAATGACGCAGGAGTTCGGCACCTGCGTCTTCGACGCCACGCTCGATTGCGAGGACGGCGCGCCGGTGGGCCTGGAGGCCGAGCACGCCCGGCTCGTCGCCGCGCTGGCCCTGGGCGCGGACCCCGCGGCGCGGGTTGCGGTCCGGGTCCATGCGGTGGAGCACCCCGCGTTTGCGAACGACGTCGCAACGATCGCGGGCGAAGCGGGCCACCGACTCAGCCACATCATGCTGCCCAAGGTGGAATCGGTGGACGACGTGCTGCTGCTTGAGCGCGCGCTCGAACGCGCCGGCACCCCCTCACTGCCGATTCATGCGCTGATCGAATCCCCCGCCGCGCTACAGCGCGCGTTCGAGATCGCCGCCCACCCGCGCGTGCAAAGCCTGAGCTTTGGCCTCATGGACTTCGTTTCGGCGCATGGCGGCGCCATCCCCGCGCAGGGCATGGGCTCGCAGGGGCAGTTTGCCCACCCGCTGGTGCTGCGCGCGAAGCTCGAGATCGCGTCCGCCTGCCACGCCCACGGCAAGCAGCCCGCGCACTGCGTGGTGACCGAGTTCTCCGACACCGCCGCCCTGCAGCACGCCGCACGCCGCGCCGCGCGCGAGCTGGGCTACACCCGCATGTGGAGCATTCACCCGGCGCAGATCCGCCCCATCCTGCAGGCCTTCGCGCCGCAGCCGGAAGACGTCGCGGCAGGCGCCGAAATCATTGCACTGGCCGCGCGCGCCGACTGGGCCCCGATCAACTTCGGGGGTGTGCTGCACGACCGTGCGAGCTACCGCTTTTACTGGCAGGTTCTGGAGCGCGCGCACGGCACCGGGGGCACGCTGCCGCCTGCCGCGCAGCAATGGTTTGACCCGCCTGAAGATTCCTGAATACCTCCCGCAGACTTGCCCATGATGAAAACCACCATCGTCATCGCCATTGCCTCCACCCTCATGCTGCTGGCTCCGACCGGCGTCCTGGCACAGACTGTCGTCAAGTCCATCGTCCAACCCGAGGCAAAGTCCGCCAAGGCCATCGCGCCCGCTGCCAGGCTGCGAACGGCCAAGGCCAGCCGCCGCACCCCGCCAGCCGCAGCCCTGCCCGATGCCGGCGACTCCGTGGCCGCAGCCCTCTCGCCCGCCGAACTGGCCATTGCCGAGCGTGTGCACGTGGGCCGCATACCCTGCGAGCTGGGCGCTTTCGTGACGGTCACTGCCGATCCCGCCACGGCGGGCCACTTTCACGTGGAAGGCAAGGGCTTCAAATACCACATGTCGCCCGTGCTCACGTCCACAGGCGCCGTGCGCCTGGAGGACGTCAGGAACGGCGCCGTCTGGCTGCAAATCGCCAACAAGTCCATGCTCATGAACCAGCGCCTGGGTCAGCGCCTGGCCGATGAATGCATGGGCCCCGAGCAATTCACGGCGACGCAGGCGTTCCGGGACAATCCGCCCGTGAACCTTCTGGAACCCCTGCCGGCCGCCAAATGACCCGCGGCCAGCCCCACCCCACCCCGATAAAACGCACAACTGGAGAAAAACGATGTTGCAAGCCTACCGTGAGCATGTGGCCGAGCGCGCCGCCCTCGGCATCCCCCCGCTGCCGCTGAGCGCCAAGCAAACCGGCGAACTGGTCGAACTGCTCAAGAACCCGCCCGCGGGCGAAGAGAGCACCCTCGTGGAACTGATCACCGGCCGCGTTCCCGCCGGCGTGGACGACGCGGCCAAGGTCAAGGCCAGCTATCTGGCGGCCGTGGCGCACGGCAGCGAAAAATGCCCGCTGATCGACCGCGAAAAAGCCACGCAGCTGCTGGGCACCATGCTCGGCGGCTACAACCTCACGCCGCTGATCGAACTGCTCGACGACGCCGCCATCGCGCCGGTGGCCGCCGAAGCGCTCAAAAAGACGCTGCTGATGTTCGACCAGTTCCACGATGTCAAGGCAAAGGCCGACCAGGGCAACCCCTTCGCGCAGGCCGTGCTGCAAAGCTGGGCCGACGCCGAATGGTTCACGAGCCGCCCCGAAGTGCCCCAGAGCATCCGGATCACCGTGTTCAAGGTCAGCGGCGAAACGAATACCGACGACCTGTCGCCCGCGCCCGACGCATGGAGCCGTCCGGACATCCCCTTGCACGCGCTGGCCATGCTCAAGAACCGGCGCGACGGCATCACGCCCGAGGAAGACGGCCGGCGCGGTCCGGTGCAGTTCATCCAGGACCTGCGCGCCAGGGGCCGGATCGTCGCCTACGTGGGGGACGTGGTGGGAACCGGTTCGAGCCGCAAGTCGGCGACGAACAGCGTGCTGTGGTTTACCGGCGAAGACATCCCCTGCGTTCCGAACAAGCGCTTTGGCGGCGTGTGCCTGGGGGCGAAGATCGCACCCATCTTCTACAACACCATGGAAGACGCGGGCGCGCTGCCCATCGAACTGGACGTGGGCCAGATGCACATGGGCGACGAGATCGAACTCCAGCCCTACGCGGGCAAGGCCCTGAAAGACGGCCGCGTGATCGCCGAGTTCCAGGTCAGGAGCGAGGTGCTGTTCGACGAGGTGCGCGCCGGCGGCCGGATTGCACTGATCATCGGCCGCGGCCTGACGGCCAAGGCGCGCGCAGCGCTGGGGCTGCCCGCGTCCACGCTGTTTCGCCTGCCCCAGGCGCCCGCTGCCAGCGGCCGGGGCTTTACGCTGGCGCAGAAAATGGTGGGCCGCGCCTGCGGCCTGCCCGAGGGCCAGGGCGTGCTGCCCGGCAGCTACTGCGAACCGCGCATGGCCTCGGTGGGCTCGCAGGACACCACGGGCCCCATGACGCGCGACGAGCTCAAGGACCTGGCCTGCCTGGGCTTCAGCGCCGACCTGGTGATGCAGTCGTTCTGCCACACGGCCGCGTACCCCAAGCCCGTGGACGTGAAAATGCACCACGAACTGCCCGACTTCATGAGCACGCGCGGCGGCATCTCGCTCCAGCCCGGCGACGGAATCATCCACAGCTGGCTGAACCGCATGCTGCTGCCCGACAGCGTGGGCACCGGCGGCGATTCGCACACCCGCTTTCCCATCGGCATCAGCTTCCCCGCAGGCTCCGGCCTGGTGGCGTTTGCCGCGGCCACGGGCGTGATGCCGCTGGACATGCCCGAATCGGTGCTGGTGCGCTTCAAGGGCCGGATGCAGCCCGGCGTGACGCTGCGCGACCTCGTGCACGCGATTCCCCTGTACGCCATCCGGACCGGCCTGCTGAGCGTGGCCAAGCAGGGCAAGAAGAACATCTTCTCGGGCCGCATCCTCGAAATCGAAGGCCTGCCGGACCTGAAGGTCGAGCAGGCGTTCGAGTTGTCCGACGCGTCGGCCGAGCGCTCCGCCGCCGGCTGCACCGTGCGCCTGAACAAGGAGCCCGTGATCGAGTACATCCACTCGAACATCGTGCTGCTCAAGAACATGATCGCCCAGGGCTACGCCGACGCGCGCACCATCGCCCGCCGCATCGAGGCCATGCAGAACTGGCTGGCGAATCCCGAACTGCTGGCCCCGGACGCGGACGCGCAGTACGCCGCCGTGATCGAAATCGATCTGAACGAAATCCACGAACCCATCGTCTGCTGCCCCAACGACCCCGACGACGCGAAGACGCTGTCGGATGTGGCCGGCGCGACGATCGACGAAGTATTCATCGGTTCGTGCATGACGAACATCGGCCATTTCCGCGCCGCGTCAAAACTGCTCGAAGGCAGAAAGGACCTCCCGGTCAAGCTGTGGATGGCGCCGCCCACGAAGATGGACGCGCAGCAACTCACCCAGGAGGGCCACTACGGCGTATTCGGCAGCGCCGGCGCGCGCATGGAAATGCCCGGTTGCTCACTGTGCATGGGCAACCAGGCGCAGGTCAAGGAAGGCGCGACCGTCATGTCCACGAGCACGCGCAATTTCCCCAACCGCCTGGGCAAGAACACCCAGGTGTACCTGGGCTCAGCGGAGCTCGCGGCCATCTGCTCCCGACTCGGCCGCATCCCCTCGCGCCAAGAGTACCTGGCCGATATGGGCGTGATCCAGCAAAACGGCGAACGCATCTACCAGTACATGAACTTTGACCGGATCGCTGCGTTCAAGGAGGTTGCGGATGGGGTGGCTGCGTGAAGGTCTCTGCACTGGCATGAAGCAAGCAGAAACGTCGTCAATCTTGTGGGCTACGCATGCCTGATTCTGCTCGTAGGCGTGCCATGCGCAGACGTCATGGCATGCCGTTAGCCACAAACTCATCGAAACCTTGCCTGGGCTTCAGACGCGTCAGATAGGCGTCTACTGCCGGTAGCGAGGGCCGCACCATAGGCGTCTGCTGCCAGCGATACGCCGACAGGCCAAGGACGATATCCGCCAGTGTGAAACCGGCCCCAGCCACATAAGCGCCCGTCTGATCCAACCTCTGGTTCAGAAGCTGCATATTGTTGTTCCAGGACTTGATGCTTGCTTCGAGGAGTTGCGAGTCCTGATGGGCCTCACTATGCCGGACGATGGCCATAAATGCATAACGCCAGGAGTAGTTCAGTTCAGTGGCCTGCCAGTCCATCCACTTCTCAACATCCGCGCGTGCTCTCGCTTGCGCCGGCAACAAGTCCGTTCTTGCCGCGCGATTGGCCAAATACCGGCAGATGCTGTTGGATTCCCAAAGAACAAAATCGCCATCCACCAAGACCGGAACCATGGCATTGGCATTCAGCGCCAGGAACTCCGGCTCCGAGGTGGATCGATAACCCACGCCCCAGTCCTCCCGAACATAGGCAGCCCCCACTTCCGTCAAGGCCCAGAGCACCTTTCTCACATTGATGGATTCCGCTTTTCCAAGGAGGCGCATCATCACGATTCTCCTGTTGTCGTTCACAAATCCCTTATAGCTGAGGGACGGCGCCATAGGCTCCAGCCATGTATTTGGCGTAGAGGTTGTCATCGGAGCGCACACCTTTGACGTCGTCCAGGCGCCAGGCATCGCTCTCGCAATTGCCGTCCTTTTCCACCAGCACGACCTGGGCCTTGTGCAGGAGACTCAGTACCTCCATCGAGTGGCACGTGAAAATGATTTGTACATTGTCCGGATTGGTCTTGGGTGAGAAGAACAGGTCCAGGATCGGCCTCAGCATATGGGGATGCAAGTCCGCCTCGAGTTCGTCGATGACAACCAGACCACCGCCGCACTGCAGGACTGGCAGGATGCGCGAGAGCAGGATGAAAGCGCTTTGGGTACCGCTGGATTCTTCCAGGATCGCGAGTGAATGCTCTTTGTCGCCGACACGGTGGATGCCGAAGGGAATCTCAAGCTCGTTGGGCACGCCCCTTTTTTCCTGTTTCCCTATCCTCTTTTCCATGCGCACGTCCGCCAAGCCCAAATCCCACTGACGCAAGAGGGATGCCATCTGGTTTCGGATATCGGTGTTTTTGGCGTAGAAATCGGATGCGCGCAGGATCTCGCTGAATGGGAGATCGCTGTCCTTTGATCGACCAAATTGCCGTACATTGCTCAGCACAATCGTCGAAACCAACTTCAAAGCCAGTTTGACTTCGTACTGGGCAGCCGTCGATATCAGTGAAGCGTTTTCATGGACTTTTTCGGCTTCTTTCTGCGGCATTCCAAACTGCTGCTGTTTGACCGCATAACCCTTGCGCGGCTGCCATTCGCGGGTGAATACGTACGAAAAGGCGCGGCTGTGCTTTGGCTTTGCGTAGAGAGACTCGTGCCTGACCCGATCTCGTGAAGCGACCAGCCGGTAGCGCCACTCCTGGTCGTCGAACTCGAACTCCAGCTCGAAGGTGCTGGCCTCATCAACCGCTGCTGAAAAATGCGGGGCGAGCGGGATAGGGGTGCCCGGCTTGGCACGGAAGGATTGCTTCATGAACCAATCCACGAAGACCAGCGATTTGATCAGCGTCGTTTTGCCGCTCGCGTTGGCACCGATGACGGCAATAGCCTTTGACAGATGCGTGCCGGCCGGAGATTCGCAGGAGCGGTGGTCGTCGGGTGCGTGGCCGTTCAGTTCCAGCGAGATGCGCACGGGGTCTTTGAACGATTGAAAGTTTTGCAACGTGAAGGATCGCAGCATCATGATATTGACTCTTTGGGTGATTTCAACAATTTTTCGTATTCTATTCGATTGGAAGAGATTTTCAATGTGATAAAAGTGAAATTCCAACAGAATTTTGTGGATGCTTGCCCCTTTCCCCGTGGGCCGTGACGTGGCCTGCACCACGCCGGTTTTCCAAGGGCCACGCCTTGTAGTATTGGCGGCTTCCGCGGACCTGCCAATGCGCAGGTGTCCCATCTTTTCCAAAAGGGCTGTATGGCGATCTACGAACTCGATGGGGTGGCGCCGCAACTCGCGGCGTCGGCCTGGGTGGCCGAGAGCGCGCAGGTGCTGGGCCGGGTGTTCCTCGGCGAGGACAGCAGCGTGTGGTTTGGCGCGGTGATCCGGGGGGACTCCGGGGGCATCACGATCGGTGCGGGCTCGAATGTCCAGGACGCCAGCGTGCTGCACGCCGACGCCGACAGGCCGCTGCGCGTGGGCGCGCGCGTGACGCTGGGCCACCGGGTCATGCTGCACGGTTGCAGCATTGGCGACGGGTCGTTGATCGGCATCGGCGCCGTGGTGCTGAATGGCGCCAGGATCGGCCGCGATTGCCTGGTGGGCGCCGGTGCGCTGGTGACCGAGGGCAAGGAGTTTGCGGACGGATCGCTGATCCTCGGCAGCCCGGCGCGGGCCGTGCGCACGCTCGCGCCGGAGCAGATCGTAGTGTTGCGCCAGAGCGCGCAGCACTACATCGACAACGCGCGCCGCTTTCGCAGCGGTCTGCGCAAGATCGGCTGAGCGCTGCCCCGGGGCTAATCGATTTTGGCGCCCGAGGCCTGCACGATGTCCTTCCACTTCGCGTAGTCGGCTCCGAGCAGCTGCCCGAACTGCTCCACCGACATGGCCTCGGGTTCTGCGCCCTGGGCATGGATGGCGGCCTGCACGTCGGCCGTGGCGAGCAGCTTGTTGACTTCGGCGTTGATGCGCTGCACCACGCTCGCGGGCGTTCCGGCGGGGGCGAACAGGCCGTACCAAGTGCTGGTGTCAAAGTCCTTGAAGCCCGATTCGGCCACGGTGGGAACGTCGGGCAGCGACGCGCTGCGCTTGGCCGAGGTCACGGCCAGCGGGCGCAGCTTGCCGGCCCTGATCTGGCCCATGGCCGAGGGCAGCGACGACAGCAGCAGGTGCACGTTGCCGGCCAGCGCGTCGAGCAGCGCGGGGTTCGAGCCCTTGTAGGGAATGGGATTCAGCTGCACGCCCGCCGCCTTCGCAAACAGGTGGCCCGCCATGTGGATCGAGGTGCCGTTGCCGGGCGAGCCGTAGCTGATGGTGTCGGGCGCGGCCCTGGCTGCGGCCACCACGTCGGCCAGGGTCTTGAATGGCGAGTCCGCGCGGGTGCTGATGAGCACGGGCGTGTACGCCACATGGGCCACGGCGGCCAAGTCGCGGGTCGGGTCCCAGGGCAGGTTCTTGTAGAACCAGGGGCCGATCACGAGGTTGTCCTTCTGGCCCATCACGAGCTCGTAGCCCGTGGGCGCGGCCTTCACGGCCTCGCCAATGCCGATGGTGCCGCCCGCGCCGGCCTTGTTTTCGGCGACCACGGTCCAGCGCGCCTGCTCGGCGAGCCGGCTGGCCACGAGGCGCGCGAGGATGTCGGTGCCGCCGCCGGGCGGGAAGGGAATGATCAGGCGGATCGGCCTGTCGGGGTAGGCCGGGGCCTGCGCCTGCGCCGCGCCGAGGGTCAGCGCGAGCGCGAACGCGCCCAACAAGGAAAGCAGTTTGCGCAGCATGGTGCGGGAGATCCGGTTTTCTCAGGCGTCGCGCACGTCGGCGACCGGCTGCGCGCCGAAGTCTGCGCGCTCCAGCCAGGCGAGCACGCGCGCGGCGGCGTCGGCGGGCGATGCGAGCCGGCCCTCGGTCTGGAGGCGGGTGAAATTCTGGTGGTCCGGAAACGCCTCGGGCATGGCGTTGCGCAGCTGCTCCTGCATGCCGGTGTCGATCACGCCGGGGGCCAGCGCGCAGATCTTGGCGCCATGGGGCTTGAGGGCCTCGTCCAGCGCCACGCAGCGGCTGAAGTGGTCCATTCCCGCCTTGGCCGCGCAGTACGCGGCTTGCGAGGCCATGGCGCGGCGCCCCAGTCCCGAGGAGACGTTGAGCACCTTGCGCGGCAGCGTCCAGGCGTCGGTGGCGCCGAGGAAGGCCGCAGTGAGCTGCATGGGTGCCTCCAGCCCGACACGCAGGGCGCGGGCCAAGTCGGCGCAGTCGCTGCCCGACAGGGGCGCGATGCGCGGGATCAGGCCGGCGTTGTTGATCAGCGTGGCGCTCGCAAAGTTCGCCGGGTCTTGGGCCGCAAGCCAGGTTACAAGCCGCTGCGCGGCCCGTTCGCCCTGCGCCAAATCGTGCTGCCATTGTTCGATGGTGGCGCCCGCGGTCCGGGCCTGTGCGTCCAGTTCGGCGTTCGCGCTGCGGGCGATGCAGATCACGGTGTTGCCGCTGCGCAGCAGCTGCCGGGCCAGCGCCAGGCCCAGGCCGCGCGACGCGCCGGTGAGGATGTGGAGGTGGCTGTGGTGGGGCATGCCGCGATGGTAGCGTGCTCCGTTTTCAGGACGCGCTCAGGGCGTGTCGTTGCCCCCCACGAGCCGCCGTACCGTGGCGCAGAGTTCCTGCAGGTCGTCGGGTTTGTGGATCAGCGCGCGCGCGCCCTCGGCCAGGGCCGCCTGCTCGATCTCGGCGGTGATGTAGCCCGAGGCCAGCGCCACCGGCAGGTCGGGGCGGATGCGGCGCGCCGTGCGCACCAGATCGACGCCGCAGAAGCCGGGCATGCTGTAGTCGGTGACGAGCAGGTCGTAGGCCCAGGGGTCGGCGCGCAGTGCGGCCGTGGCGGCGTGCGGGTCGGTATGGCCGCTGACCTCGTAGCCCTCGCGGCGCAGCAGGCGCTGCATCAGGTTGACCAGGGCCGGGTCGTCGTCCACGTACATCACATGGCGCTTTCTGTGCAGTGCGGCGCCGGGGGCGGATGGTGCCACCGGCTCGGGCGCTGTCTGCAGGGGCTGCGCCGCTGGCGTGCCCTGGGGCGCGAGCGGAAAGTACAGCGTGAACCGGCTGCCCTGACCTGGCGCGCTGTGCACGTCCACCGCGCCTTCGTGGGTGCGCATCACGCCGTGCACCACGGCCAGGCCCAGGCCGGTTCCCTGGCCCACGGGCTTGGTGGTGAAAAAGGGCTCGAAGATGCGCTCCTGCGTCGCTGCGTCCATTCCGGGGCCGCTGTCGCGCACGCTCAGCGCCACGTAGTCGCTGCACGCCAGACCCAGGCGCTTGATCAGGCGCTGGTCGGGCCGCACCGTGCTGGCCTCGACGTGGATGCTGCCGCGCTGCGCGCCGATCGCGTACACGGCGTTGGTGCACAGGTTGAGCAGGGCCTGCTCGGCCTGCGTGGCGTCCGCCAGAATGGGCGGCAGACCGGCCGGCAATTGCATGTGCAGCGCGATCGCGGGGGGCAGGCTGACGCGCAGCAGGCGCCCGGTGTCGTGCACCACGTCGGCCAGCGCAACGGCCGCGCGGCGCGGGGGATCGTTGCGGCTGAAGGTCAGGATCTGGCGCACCAGGTCGCGCGCACGGCGCGCGGCCTGGTCGATTTCGAGCAGGCTGTCGCGCACCGGTGAACCCGGCGCGCAGTCGGCCTTGGCGAGTTCCAGATTCCCCAGGATCGCGCCCAGGATGTTGTTGAAGTCGTGCGCAATGCCGCCGGCCAGGGTGCCCATGGCCTGCATCTTGTGCGCCTCGCGCAGCTGCGCCTCGAGCGCGCTGCGCTGCGCCTCGGCCTTCTTGCGTCCGCTCAGGTCGCGCGCGAACACCGTGGTGCTCTCGCCCTGCGCGTGGTGCTCGAACGCCACGCCGACCTCCACGCTCAGCTCCTTGCCGCCGGCGGTGCGCGCGCGCATCTCGTGCGGGCCGCGCTGCGCCAGCACCACGTCGGGCAGAAAGCGCTCCAGCTTGCTGCCCAGCGCGTCGCCGGCGGGGCATTCGAACAGCGCCGCCGCCGTGGGGTTGAACACCGTGATGCGCTGGTTCCGATCGACGCAGAGGATGGCGTCGAACGCCGCGTCGATGACGGCTGCGAGCCGCTGTTCGCTCGCGTGCAGTTGCTCGTTGCGCTGGCGCAGCGCTTGGCGCTCGGCGAGCAGCGGGCCCTGGTCGATGACCGCGCAGAGGAATTGCGGCCGGGGCGGGCCGTCGCTTTGTGGCGCCTCGATGCGCGTGATGTGCAGGTCGCCGGTGATCCAGGTTCCCTCGCCGATCGGGAACACCACCTCCTTGGCCTCGCTGTGGCCCTGCTCTGCGGCCTGGGCAAAGGCTGCGCGCACGCGCTGCGCGTCCTGGGCGCGCACAAAGGGCATCAGGGCCGTGAGCGGCCGGTCGCGTTCGCCGGGCTGGAACGAGCGCTGCGCCATCGAGTTCGCCTGCACCACCATGTCGTGTTCGTCGAGCACCATGAGCGCCAGCGGAACGCGTGCGAACAGCGTCTCGAAGCGTTCGCAGGCGCTCTCGGCCACCGCCTGGCTGTAGCGCAGGACCTTGTTCTGGCGCTCCAGTTCGGCAACCAGGCTGGCGTCGCAAGGGGCTGCCGGTGTTGGCGCTGGCGGGGCGCTGCGCTGCGCCGCAGGATCCAGAAAGGACAGGTCCGGGACGCTCATGGCAGGGTCGGCCAAGCGCAAGCCATGGGACAGGCGCGCGGGAGGGCGCGCGCCGCGCGATGCTGGGGGCCGGGACGCATGGCGCGAGTGTACTGCCCCGCAAATGCCGGGGGCCTGCACGCCGCGGGGGCACGGGACAGCCCCCGTTTTCAGATACCTTCTTGATGCAGCTAGGTATAAATCCCGGTCATCTGGTGCAAATCAGTATCTGTCATGGCAATTTGCGTACCAATCGGACATGGCCACGTTGGTATCGTTGGCGCCGTCCATGTTGCGCATGCGCCCGGCGTTGGACGGCAGATTCCATACCCATTTCCGCAGGAGACACCCCGATGCCCCATTCCACCCATGCTGCTGCGGCGCCCCGCCGGTGGACCGCCGCCGCGTTGGCCCTGGTACTGTGCGCTGGCGCGAGCGCGCAGACCGAGCTCGTGATCGCCACCGTGAACAACGGCCACATGATCGAGATGCAAAAGCTCAGCCGGCACTTCGAGCAGGCGCACCCGGACATCAAGCTCAAATGGGTCACGCTCGAGGAGGGCGTGCTGCGCCAGCGCGTGACGACCGACATCGCCACGCGGGGTGGGCAGTTCGACGTCATGACCATCGGCATGTACGAGGCGCCCATCTGGGGCCGCAAGGGCTGGCTGCAGGAGTTGAAGACCGACGCCGCCTACGACGTGGACGACCTGCTGCCCGCCATACGCAACGGCCTGTCGATCGACGGCAAGCTGTACGCGGCCCCGTTCTACGGCGAAAGCTCGATGCTCATGTACCGCAAGGACCTGCTGGACAAGCAGGGGGCGCAAATGCCCGAGCGTCCGACCTGGCCGCAGGTCCGGGCGCTGGCCGAGAAGCTCCACGACCCCGGCAACGGCGTGTACGGCATCTGCCTGCGCGGCAAGCCGGGCTGGGGCGACAACATGGCCTTTCTGACCACGCTGGTGAACACCTTTGGCGGCCAGTGGTTCGACATGCAGTGGAAGCCGCAGCTCCTGAGCAAACCCTGGAAGGAGGCGATCAGCTTCTACGTGGACCTGCTCAGAAACTACGGCCCGCCCGGCTCGTCGGCGAACAGCTTCAACGAAATTCTGGCGCTGACGAATTCCGGCAAATGCGGCATGTGGGTTGACGCGACCAGCGCCGCCTCGTTCGTGAGCGACCCCAAGCAGTCCAAGGTGGCCGGGCAGATGGCCTTTGCGCGGGCGCCGACCATGTACACGCCCAAGGGCGCGAACTGGCTGTGGTCGTGGAATCTGGCGATTCCCGCGGGCTCCAGGAAGGTCGATGCGGCGCACAAGTTCATCATCTGGTCCACGAGCAAGGACTACGTGCAACTGGTGGCCAAGACCAACGGCTGGGCGAACGTGCCCACCGGAGTGCGCAAGAGCACCTACGCCAACCCCGAGTTCCAGAAGGCCGCGCACTTTGCCACTGCCGAAAAGCTGGCCATCGATTCGGCCAACCCCACGGACTCGACGCTGCCCGAGAGCCCCTATGTGGGCGTGCAGTTTGCCGCCATCCCCGAGTTCCAGGCCATAGGCATCGCCGTGGGGCAGCAGATGAGCGCGGCGCTCGCGGGAAGGACCTCGGTGGACGCGGCGCTCCAGGCCAGCCAGACCCTGACCGAGCGCGAGATGAAAAAGGGCGGCTACTACAAGTGAGCGGCCCGGCGCTGGCTGGCGTTCTTGGAGCGCCGACCCCCGCTGCGCCTTTTTCGGAAAATCCCATGAACCGCCTGCTCCCCCGCCTGCTGCTGACGCCGGCCATGGCCACGCTCTTTCTCTGGATGAGCGTTCCGCTGGCGATGACGATCCATTTCTCGTTCATCCGCTACAACCTGCTGCAACCCGAGCAGTCGGGCTTTGCGGGGCTGGAGAACTTCGAGTACTTCGTCACCGACCCATCGTTTGGTACGGCGGTGCTGAACACGCTGCTGCTGCTCGGCAGCGTGATCGCCATCACCGTGTTGCTGGGCGTGGCGCTGGCGCTGTTGATCGATGCGCCGTTTCCGGGGCGGACTCTGGTGCGGCTGCTGCTGATCGCGCCCTTCTTCGTGATGCCCACCGTGAACGCGCTGCTGTGGAAGCACATGATGATGAACCCCATCTACGGGGTGCTGGCGCAGCTGTGGATGTTCTTTGGCGCGCAGCCCGTGGACTGGCTCACCGATTACCCGCTGCTGTCCGTGGTCATCATGGTGGCCTGGCAATGGCTGCCGTTTGCCACGCTGATCTTCATGACCGCGCTGCAGAGCATGAGCCACGAGCAGCTCGAAGCCGCGCGCATGGACGGCGCCAACTCGCTGCAACAGCTGCGCTACCTGTACCTGCCGCATCTGGCGCGCCCGGTGGCGGTGGTGGTGATGATCGAGCTCATCTTCTTGCTCGGCATCTTCGCCGAGATCTACACCACAACGGGCGGCGGTCCGGGCGACGCAAGCACCAACGTGACCTTTCTGATCTTCAAGCAGGCGCTGCTCAACTTCGACGCCGGCGTGGCCTCGGCCGGCGCGCTGTTCGCGGTGCTGCTCGCGAACGTCGTCGCCGTGTTCCTGATCCGCATGGTCGGCAAGAACCTCGACCAGTGAGCCGCACCATGAACCGCACCATGGGCACCACCCGACGCCGTTCCTGCCGCCCCCTGGGCATGCTGGCGCTGCGCACCACGGCGGCCTGGGGGGCCGCGCTGCTGCTGTTCTTCCCGCTCGGCTGGCTGCTGCTCACCGCCTTCAAGACCGAGTTGCAGGCGATCTCCGTGCCGCCGCTGCTGTGGTTCAGGCCCACGCTCGAGAGCCTGTACGCCGTGCAGGAGCGCAGCGACTACCTGCTGTACGCCAGGAACTCGGTCGTCACCAGCGTGCTGTCCACGCTGCTCGGCCTGGCGCTGGCCGCCCCCGCGGCCTACGCCATGGTGTTCTTCAAGGTGCGCCACACCCGGGACATCCTGATGTGGATGCTCTCGACCAAGATGATGCCCGCCGTGGGCGCGCTGGTTCCCGTCTACGTGCTGGCGCAAAAGAGCCAACTGCTCGATACGCAGCTGGTGCTGATCATCGTGTTCGCGCTGTCCAACCTGCCGATCATGGTCTGGATGCTGTACACGCACTTCAAGGACATTCCGCACGAGATTCTGGAGGCCGCGCGCATGGACGGCGCCACGCTGTGGCAGGAGCTGCGCCTGGTGCTGCTGCCGCTGGGAATGGGCGCTCTGGCGTCCACGGGCCTGCTGTGCCTGGTGCTGTCGTGGAACGAGGCCTTCTGGAGCCTGAACCTGAGCGCCGCCAAGGCGGGCACGCTGGCCACGCTGATCGCCTCGTACTCCAGCCCCGAGGGGCTGTTCTGGGCCAAGCTGTCCGCCGCCTCGCTGATGGCCATCGCACCCATCGTGGTGTTTGGCTGGTTCAGCCAAAAGCAGCTGGTGCAGGGCCTGACCTTTGGCGCCGTGAAGTAGGGCGCCGGCCAGGGCATGGAGAAAAAACCGGACTGACCGGACGACCTGCTCCCTTTCACTTCCTTGACCCCCATCTCCCATGACAACCGACCCATCCCCCTTGACCATCCTGCACCTCGGACTGGGCGCGTTTCACCGCGCGCACCAGGCGCTGTATTTGCAGCAATTGCACGCGCTGGGCGACCACCGCTGGGTGCTGGCCAGCGGCAACCTGCGCCCCGACATGCAGCAGACCATCGCCGCGCTGCAGGCGCAGCAGGGCGCGTACACGCTGGAGACGGTCAGCGCGCAGGGCGTGCGCAGCTACACCCGGGTCGAGTCGATCCGCAGGGTGCTCGCATACACCCCCGATCTGGCCGCTCTGGTGGCGCTGGCGCAGCAGCCGGGGACGCGCATCATCTCGTTCACCGTGACCGAGGCCGGCTACTACCTGGACAGCCGCGACCAGATCGACTGGGACGGCGCGCCCGAACTGCGGCAAGACCTGCAGGCGCTGCGCGCGGGCGGCGGCAGTGCGGGCGGCGGGGTGGTCTGCACCCTCTACGGCGCGCTCAGCGTCATGCTGCGCGCGCGCATGCGTGCGAACGCGGGCGCCGTGACGCTGCTTTGCTGCGACAACCTGCGGCACAACGGCGATCGCACGCGCAGCGGCCTGCTGCAATTTGTGCTCGCGCTCGGCGACGCTGAACTCGCGCACTGGATCAGCATGCACAGCACCAGCCCCAACGCCATGGTCGATCGCATCACCCCCCGGCCGACCCCGGACGTGGTGCAGCGCGTGCGCCAGGCCACGGGCCGCGACGACCCCGCCGCGCTGATGGCCGAGAGCTTTATCCAGTGGGTCATGGAGGACCGCTTTGCGCATGGCCGCCCCGCGTGGGAGCGTGTGGGCGTGGAACTGGTGGAGTCGGTGGTGCCGTATGAGGAGGCGAAGATCCGCCTGCTCAACGCCACGCACTGCTGCATCGCCTGGGCGGGAACGCTCGCCGGCTACCGCTTCATCCACGAGGGCACGCAGGACCGCGCGATCCGCCAAATGGCGTTCGACTACATGACCGACGACGCCATCCCGGCGCTCAGCCCCAGCCCGCTGGACCTGGCCCGCTACCGCGACGTGGTGCTGGAGCGCTTCACCAACCCGGCCATCGAAGACAGCAACCAGCGCGTGGCCATGGACGGCTTCAGCAAGATCCCCGGCTTCATCGCGCCCACCATCGGCGAGCGGCTGGCGCGCGGCGCGGGAATTGCCGGCGTGGCCATGCTGCCGGCGCTGTTCCTGGCCTATTTGCAGCGCTGGCACGCGGGGCAGATCCCATACCCCTACCAGGACCAGACCATGGACGCGCACGCGGCGCACGCGCTCTGCGCGGCGCCCGACCCCGTGGCGGCCTTTGCCGCCGACCGCGTGCTGTGGGGCAAGCTGGCGGGTGACGCGCGCCTGACCGACGCGCTGCGCAGCGCGTACCAGCGCGTCGTCACCTGGACCCGGGAGCGCAGCGCATGACCTGGGCACCGATCCCCCCCGCGCAGCGCCTGCGGGGCCGGCATGCGCTGCTCACCGGCGCTGCCGGCGGCATGGGCCTGGCCGTGGCGCAGGCCTATCTGCAACAGGGCGCCCGCTGCAGCGTGGCCGACCTGGGCGCGCACGCCACGCCGGAGCTCGTCGCGCTGATGGCGCAGCACCCCGACGCGCTGCACTACCTGCGCAGCGACGTCACGCAAGCGGCGCAGATCGACGCGCTGATCGGCGCCGCCGCCGCGCGCTTTGGCCCCGTGAGCACGCTGTTCAACAACGCCGCGATCTTCGACATGGCGCCGCTGCTGGAAAGCGACGAAGCCATGTACGACAGGATTTTTGCCGTGAACGTCAGGGGCGCCTTCTTCGTCATGCAGAAAGTGCTCGCGCACATGCTGCGGCACGGCGTGCGG
>NZ_AFAL01000493.1 GCF_000193225.1 Verminephrobacter aporrectodeae subsp. tuberculatae At4
GGGGGGTGTTCTGTCGTGTTTTCGGGTGCCGGTCTTACTTGGACAGGACAAATCCCTTGAGCTTGGCAAACGCGCCGTCCACCAGCGCCTTTTGCTGTTCCTGGTGCAGGTGCGCGTAGCCGACCGCAGGAGACGCCGAAGCCGCGCGGCCGGAGTAGCCCAGCTTCTGGCCTTCGAGCATGTTTTCGTGGATGTAGTGCTGCACGAAGAACCAGGCGCCCTGGTTCTGCGGCTCGTCCTGGCACCACACCAAGTCCGTGGCGTTCGGGTACTTCCTGATTTCTGCGGCAAACGCCTTGTGCGGGAAGGGGTAGAGCTGCTCGATGCGCAGCACCACCACCTCGCTGGTCTGCTTCTCTGCGCGCTTTTTCACGAGGTCGTAGTACACCTTGCCGGAGCAGGCGATCACGCGCCGGACCTTGGCGGCCTTCCCGGCGATGGCCGGGTCCTGCTCGGGAATCACCGTCTGGAAGCCGCCCTGGGTGAACTCGGACAGCGGCGAGGTCGCGTCCTTGTTGCGCAGCAGCGACTTGGGCGTCATGATGATCAGCGGCTTGCGCAGCGCGCGCACCATCTGGCGGCGCAGCAGGTGGAAGATCTGGCTCGCGGTGGTCGGTTGCACCACCTGCATATTGGTGTCGGCAGACAACTGCATGAAGCGCTCCAGGCGCGCCGAACTGTGCTCGGGGCCCTGGCCCTCGTAGCCATGCGGCAGCATCAGCGTGATGCTGTTCACCCGCCCCCATTTCACTTCGCCGGAGGCAATGAACTGGTCGATCACCACCTGCGCGCCGTTCGCGAAGTCGCCGAACTGGGCCTCCCAGACCACCAGGGTATTCGGGTCGTTGGACGAGTAGCCGTACTCGAAGCTCAGCACCGCCTCTTCGGACAGGATGGAGTCGATGACGACGAACGGCGCCTGGTTCTCGGCCACGTTCTGCAGCGGCACGTAGGAGCCGATGTCCCACTTCTCCCGCTTTTGGTCGTGCACCACGGCGTGGCGGTGCGAGAAGGTGCCGCGACCGCTGTCCTCGCCCGACAGGCGCACCGGGTAGCCGCTGGCCACCAGCGAAGCAAACGCCATGTGCTCGCCCATTCCCCAGTCCACGGGAATCTCGCCGCGGCCCATGGCCGCACGGTCGTCGAACACCTTTTTGACCAGCGGGTGCGGGGTCACGCTGTCGGGAATCGCCGTGATCCGCTCGGACAGGCGCTTCCATTCGGCCAGCGGAATCGCGGTGTCGCCCGCGTCGGTCCATTTCTTGCCCAGAAAAGGGCTCCAGTCCACGGCGTACTTGCTCTTGAAGTTGGTCAGCACCGGGTCCACCGTGTGCGTTCCGGTATCCATGGCGGTGCGGTACGCCCGGACCATGTCGTCGCCCAGCGTCTCGCCCAGGCCCTGCGCGGCCAGCTTGTCGGCGTAGAGCTTGCGGGTTCCGGGGTGGGCGCCGATCTTCTTGTACATCAGCGGCTGGGTCAGCGCCGGCGTGTCCTGCTCGTTGTGGCCCAGCTTGCGAAAGCAGACGATGTCCACCACGACGTCCTTGCCGAACTCCATGCGGAACTCCAGCGCCAGCTCGGTGGCCAGCACCACGGCCTCCGGATCGTCGCCGTTGACGTGCAGCACCGGCGACTCGATCATCTTCACCACGTCGGTGCAGTACAGGGTGGAGCGGCTGTCGCGTGGGTCGGAGGTGGTAAAGCCGATCTGGTTGTTGATCACGATGTGCACCGTGCCGCCCGTCGAGTAGCCCCGGGTCTGCGCCAGCGCCAGCGTTTCCTGGATCACGCCCTGGCCCGCAAACGCCGCGTCGCCATGCACCAGCACCGGCAGCACCTGCTGGCCCTGCGGGTCCGCGCGGCGGTCCATGCGCGCGCGCACCGAGCCCTCGACCACCGGGTTCACGATTTCCAGGTGCGAGGGGTTGAAGGCCAGCGAAAGGTGCACCGGACCGCCCGGGGTGGTCACGTCGGAACTGAAGCCCTGGTGGTACTTCACGTCGCCCGCAAGCAGGTCCTCGGGCGCCGTGTGGTCGAACTCGGCAAACAGGTCCTTGGGCATCTTGCCCAGGGAGTTGACGAGCACGTTCAGCCGGCCACGGTGCGCCATGCCGATCACGATCTCCTGCACCCCCTTGGCGCCGGCGGACTGGATCAGCGCGTCCATCGCGGCAATGAAGCTCTCGCCGCCTTCGAGCGAGAAGCGCTTCTGGCCGACGTACTTGGTGTGCAGGAAGCGCTCCAGGCCCTCGGCGGCCGTCAGGCGCTCGAGAATATGCTTTTTCTTTTCCTCACCAAAGCTGGGCTTGCTGCGGATCGCCTCCAGCTTCTGCTGCCACCAGCGCTTCTGGTTCTGGTCCGTGGCGTACATGTATTCGGCACCGATGGAGCCGCAGTAGGTCTCGCGCAGCGCGTTGATGAGCTCGCGCAGCGGCATCGACTCCTTGCCGAAAAACAGGTTGCTGGTGTTGAACACGGTTTCCTGGTCGGCGTCGCTGAAGCCGTAGAACGCCGGCTCCAGTTCGGGAATCGCGGGGCGCTCGGTGCGCTTCAAGGGGTCCAGGTCGGCCCAGCGCTGGCCCACGTTGCGGTACGCGGCAATCAGCTGCTGCACCGCGGTGCGTTTGCGGCCGAGTTCGGAGTCCGCGCCGGTGGCGACGACCAGCCGGGTGCCGCCCTGTTTTGCGCGCTCGGCAAAGGCGTTGATCACCGGCAGGTGGGGAACGTCCTTGGCGTTGCTGCCGTCCACGGCGGGGACGTTCTGGAGCGCGTCGAAGTAGCCGCGCCAGTTGTCCGGAACGCTGCCGGGGTTTTCGAGATAGTTCTCGTACATCTCCTCGACATAGGGCGCGTTGCCGCCGAAGAGGTAGGTGTTGCCTTGGTAGGCTTGATAGACGGACGGCGTGGCGTTCATATTCCGCTGACCTTCGCTTTCCTCGGGAAAGCCGGAGTTGGTTGAGAAACCTTCCGCGACACGGCTGGACCGGTTGGCGGATGCGACTGTGGCTGGGGAAGGGCCCGATGACAGGTCCGCATTGTGCCACCGACGCCAGAACCATTTGTAAAACGGGTGTGCATGCCACGGCGCTCGAACGTGCGCCACGGGCCGGCAGAAACAGAGCCTCACGTACACTGCGGCAAGCCCTGATCCAGACAAAAACATGACCCCCAAGCGACTCCAGGACAAAGCCTTTTTGCTGCTGCTGATCCTCGTCACCATGGCGTTTGGCGCCATCCTGTGGCAGTTTCACGGGGCTGTTTTCTGGGGCGTGGTGCTGGCGATTCTGTTTGCGCCCCTGCACCGCAGGCTGCTCGGCCGCATGCCCCGGCGCCCCACGCTGGCCGCGCTGTGCACGCTGGGGCTTTGCCTCGTCGTCGTCATCCTGCCGACGACGGCCATCACCGTGTCGCTGGTCCACGAGGCGAGCGCCATTTACGCGCGCGTGCGCTCCGGGCAGATCGACTTCGGGCTTTATCTGCAGCAGATGATCGCCGCGCTGCCTGCCTGGGTGGCGAACCTGCTGGACCGGCTCGATCTCACCAGCGTTGCGGAACTGCAGCGCAAGCTCTCCTCCGTCGCCGTGCAGGCCAGCCAGTTCGTGGCCACGCAGGCCCTGAGCATGGGGCAGAACGCGCTCGAATTCATCGTCAGCCTGGGCATCATGCTGTACCTGTTGTTCTTCCTGCTGCGCGACGGCGCCCACTTGGCATGGCGCGTCGGCGCGGCCGTCCCCCTGGGAGAGGCCCACAAGCGGCAGCTGATCGGCAAGTTCACCACCGTGATCCGCGCCACGGTCAAGGGGAATATCGTCGTCGCCGTGTCCCAGGGCGCGCTGGGCGGGCTGATCTTCGGGGTTCTGGGAATCCAGGGGCCCGTGCTCTGGGGCGTATTCATGGCCTTTCTGTCGCTGCTGCCCGCGGTGGGCGCCGGGCTGATCTGGGCGCCGGTCGCGATCTACTTTCTGGTCACGGGCTCCATATGGAAGGGGGTGGTCCTGACCGCCTTCGGCCTGGGCGTGATCGGGCTCGTGGACAACGTCCTGCGCCCCATCCTGGTCGGCAAGGACACCAAGATGCCAGACTACGTCGTGCTCATCTCGACCCTGGGAGGAATGGCCTTGTTCGGCCTCACGGGGTTCGTCATGGGCCCGGTCATCGCCGCGCTGTTCATCGCGAGCTGGGACCTTTTTTGCGCCGAGTCAGCAGGGCCTCGCGGGTCCCCGGCACTTGCAAATTGGAGCCGTCTGCGGGGTCGCCGCCGCCGTGGCAGACCCGGATATTGAAGGCGCCTGCCTATAATTCGGACGCCGGTTTTGCGGCCCAATTACCGCGTCCTGTACAGGCGCTTTCATCCCCCGTGAACCAAAAACAGAACGACTCTGCGCTGGAGGAGCGAGTGCCAGTCGGCTACAACGTGCACACGGGCGCGGAAGTCCAGGCCATGCTGGAGGTGATGGGGCTCGATTCGGTCGAGCAGCTGTTTGCCGACGTGCCTGCCGAACTGCGTCTGCGCCGCGCGCTCAGCCTGCCGCCGGCCCTGAGTGAGTGGGAACTCATGCGCGACGTACGCGCCATGGCCGACATGAACGCCACGGTACTGTCGCATTCCAGTTTCCTGGGCTGCGGCGCGTATGAACACTACATTCCGGCGGTGGTGGACGCCATCGTCTCGCGCGGCGAATTCCTCACGGCCTACACCCCTTACCAGCCCGAGATGAGCCAGGGCCTGTTGCAGGCGCTGTTCGAGTTTCAGCTGCTGGTCGGCCGCCTGCTCGGACGGGAGTGCGTGAACTGCTCCGTGTACGACGGCGCAACGGCGTTGGCCGAGTCCTGCTGGATGATGTGCGCGGCCAGCAGCCTGCGCCGCGTGGTCGTGGCGCAGGCGCTGTGGCCGCAAT
Organism: Verminephrobacter aporrectodeae subsp. tuberculatae At4; assembly: GCF_000193225.1. Classification (GTDB taxonomy): domain Bacteria; phylum Pseudomonadota; class Gammaproteobacteria; order Burkholderiales; family Burkholderiaceae_C; genus Acidovorax; species Acidovorax aporrectodeae. Next base: position 4,899 of record NZ_AFAL01000493.1, read on the forward strand.
ACCGCGAGGTGCTCGATACCTACTTGTTGCCGCGCGCGGTCGAACTGGAGCATGTGGCCCAGGATCCCGAAACCGGTTTGGTCGATGGGGCCGCGATCGGGGGCCTGCTCGCCCAAGGCAATGTGGCGGGCGTGGTGCTGCAGAGTCCGAACGCTTTGGGGGTGATCGAGGATGTCGCGGCCATCGCGCAGGTCTGCGCGCAGAACGACACGCTGTTGACCGTCAGTGTCAATCCGCTGCTGTGCGGTTGGCTGGAGGCGCCGGGCCAACTGGGCGCGGACATCGTCGCGTGCGAGGCGCAGCCCCTGGGGCTTGCGCTGAGCGCGGGCGGTCCCTATGCCGGCATCATCGCCTGCGCCAAGCCGCTGGAGCGCTACCTGCCCGGCCGCCTGGTCGGCCGCGTGCACGACCTGCACGGCAAGCTCGGCTACGCCTTGGTCAAGGAAGACCGCGAGCAGCATGTGGCGCGCGACAGGGCCACCAGCCACATCTGCTCGAATCAGGCGCTCAATGCCATCCGTGTCGCAGTCCATCTGTCCTGCCTGGGCGAGCGCAACTTCATGCGCATCGCCCAGCTGAACGCCGCAAATGCGCTGCAATTGCGTGCACGGCTGACGGCGCTGCCCGGCGTCGAACTGCTGCGCAGCGGCGTGCATTTCAATGAGTTTGCCCTTCGACTGCCGCTGGATGCGGCCGTGTTCCGTGCCCGCATGCGCGCGCGGGGCCTCTTCGCCGGTGTGCCCGTGGACCCGCGAATCGTCGGCCATGGGCGCGGTCTGCTGGTCGCGGTGACCGAGACCAAGAGCCCTGCCGACCTCGATGCCTATGCCCGGCATGCGCGCGCCTGTTTGCAGGGGGCCTGACATGCCGACCCCATCGATTGCCGAGTTGCATCGCCCCGGCGCCGCCAGCAACGTTCTTGCCGACAGCGCTCCGGCGGCAGCCATGCCACCGCCGCCTGGCTTTGCCCGCCTGCGTTCCTGCATCGGTTTGCCGCAAGTCAGCGAAGTCGATGTGGTGCGCCACTTCACCCGCTTGAGCCAGGAATCGCACGGCGTGGACAACGGTCCCTACCCGCTCGGCTCGTGCACCATGAAGTACAACCCCAAGCGCAACGACGAACTGGCCCGGTTGCCGGGCTTTGCCTGCGCTCACCCGATGCAGGATGCCGATACCCTGGGCGGCGTCTGGGAAATGTACGAGCGCCTGCAGGCCATGGTCTGCGAAATCACCGGCATGGACGCCTGCTGCCTCGCGCCGGCCGCCGGCGCGCAGGGCGAATTCGCCGGGCTGCTGATGATCCGCAGGCACTTTGCCCGGTTTGGCGTGCACCGTCCGGTGGTGCTGGTGCCGGATTCGGCCCATGGCACCAACCCGGCGTCCGCGGCCATGGCGGGGTTTGCATGCCGCATCGTGCCTTCAGACGCCAAAGGCCGTGTGGACCGGCAGCTCTTGCGCGCGATGCTGACACCCGAGGTGGCGGCCTTCATGCTGACCAATCCCTCCACGCTGGGTCTGTTTGAGGATCAGATCGTCGAGATTGCCGATGCCGTGCATGCCAACGGCTCGCTGCTGTACTACGACGGGGCCAACCTGAACGCGCTGATGGGTATCGTGCGCCCGGGTGACATGGGTTTTGACTTGGTGCATGTGAACGTGCACAAGACGTTCTCGACGCCGCACGGTGGCGGTGGCCCGGGTGCAGGCCCGGTGGCCGTGAAGGCGGCGTTGGCGCAGTATCTCCCTGGCCCGGTGGTGGTGCGCAGGAGTGGCCTGGCGCAGCCCGACGGAGATCGCCCGCTGTCCATTGGCCGGATCAAGGCTTTCCATGGCCATGTGGGCGTGCTGCTGCGCGCCTACGGATACCTGCGCACCATGGGCGCGCGCGGTTTGCGCCAGGCTTCCGAAAACGCGGTACTGAATGCGAACTATCTGCAGCACCGGCTGGCTCCCATGTTGCCCCCGGTGTACGCGCAGTTGTGCAAGCACGAGACGCTGCTGTCCGGCGCCAAGCTCAAGACCTCCGTGCGCCAGTTCGCCAAACGGTTGATCGACTACGGCATCCACCCGCCCACGCTGGTGGGTGCGGGTTGCGTGTACTTCCCGGGCGATTTGAAGTCGGCCATGCTGATTGAACCGACCGAGACCGAAACCAAGGCCAGTCTTGATTGCCAAGTGGACATCTTCCAGCGTATCTTCAACGAAGACGCCATGGACGAAACCTTGGACGGTGGCGCGCGCCTGGGCCGCAAGATGGCTCGAATCGATGGAAATTGAGGACTCAACCATGTGTGGAATAGCGGGGGTGGTCAATGCTGCGGGCGTGGGCCGGAACGATGTCTGGAAGATGATCAACAGCATTCGTTACCGCGGCATCGATGAGCAGGGCGTCGAAGACCTGGGCGGCGCGGTCCTCGGCCATGCCCGCCTGGCGGTGGTTGACCCCGAGAACGGCATGCAGCCGATGTCGAGCACCGACGGCAAGGTCTGGGTCGTTTTCAACGGCGAGATCTTCAACTTCATCGAATTGCGCGAGCAACTCAAGGCCCGGGGCTACCGCTTCAAATCGCGCTGCGACACCGAGGTGCTGGTGCATCTGTGGTGCGAGAAGGGCGAGCAGATGCTCGACGACTTGGTCGGCATGTTCGCCTTTTTCATCTGGGACCAGCGCACGCACACCGGTCTGCTGGCGCGCGACCGCCAGGGAATCAAGCCCTGCTTCTATGCGCCGTACCAAGGCGGCCTGGCGTTTGCCAGCGAGATGAAAGCCATCCTCGCGCTGCCCCGGTTCGAGCGCAAGGTCAACGAATCGGCCTTGGGCCATGTATTCACCTTCAACTACTGCCCGCCACCCGAGACCTGCTTTGAAGGTATCCGCCATCTGCCACCGGGCAGTTTCATGCGCTATCGCGCAGGCGAATTTTCCGAGCCCGTGCGCTACTGGCGCTGGCCGCTCGATGGCGAGCGCGTCGAGGCATCGCAGGCCGATCTGGAGAATGCGCTGGACGAGGCCGTGAGACTGCAAATGCGCTTTGACGTGGACGGGGGCCTGTTTCTTTCGGGCGGCGTGGACTCTTCGGTCATCGCCCAGCGCTTGCTGCCCCAATGGAACCGGCCCCGCTTGGACGCCATCGGCCTGCGCATCGGGGAGTCGGGTTTCTCCGAATACGCTTACGCCGAGCGCGTGGCTGCCGACCTGCACATCAACCTGAGCGCACTGGATGTCCGACCGGCCGATATTGTGGACATTGCAAACGCGGTGGTCCGGCATGCCGAGCAGCCGCATGGCGACTTTTCGTTCTTCCTGTTCTATCTGCTGTCGCGCCGGGCGCACCAGATGGGCAAGATCGTCGTGTTCACAGGAGATGGTCCTGACGAGGTGATGCTGGGTTTCCGCCACAACGAGCAGTTCTTTTCGGAGATGACGCGCGCCAATTTTCCGATGCGCAGCTACTTCGACCTGATCAGCTACAGCACCGGGAAGGACCACCAGCGGATCATGAGCCCGTCCTTTCTGCCCCATACCGAAGGCGCGCTCGACCGGTTCATGGAAATCATCGAACCCTTTGGCGACCTGGAGCCCATGGAGCAGGTGGCCGCCTACGAACTGACCTCGCTGATGCCTGGAAACAATGGCGTCAAGGGCGATCGCATGGGGGCCTGCTGGTCGATCGAGGCGCGCGCGCCCTTCCTGGACCATAGGGTCAGCGAATTGTTCGCACGCCTGCCCATCACGGCCAAGTTCCACCAGGGGGTGGGCAAGCATTTTCTCAAGCAGGCGGCGCTGCGCTACTACGACCGCGACTTCGTGTTTCGACCCAAGACCATGCCCACGCTGCCGATCGGCGCATGGATCAAGGGGCCGCTCTACCCGTGGGCGCGCGACATCCTGGCGCTGCCCGATGGCGGACGCTTTGAGCGCACCGAATTGCAGCGCATGCTCGACGAGCACCGCAGCGGCTTGCACAACCACACCAAACCGCTGCGCACGCTGCTCATGACCAAGCTGTGGTTGCAGGAATTTTTTCCCGAGAACGCTTGAAACAAACACCGGGACTGCAGGACCATGACCGAATTCGACTACTACCTTGCCCAGTTCGTGGACATCCATGGCCGGCCCAAGGCGAAACTGGTGCCGGGCAGGCACAGGGAAATGATTTTTGGCGCGGGCGCTGGCTTTGCAGGTTTCGCCATCGCAGGCATGGGGCTGGGGCCCCATGGCCCGGAGTTCATGGCCGTTGGCGACCGCGATGCGATTCGCCCCGTTGCCTGGATGGCATCGACGGCCAGCGTCACCTGCGATGGCCATGTGGGGGGCAAGCCGCACGCGCTCGACCCCCGCGTGATCGCCAAGAAGGCTCTGGCCGATTTTCGCGCGGCGACCGGCCTGGAGTTCTTCTCGGGTCTGGAGCCGGAATTCTTTTTGCTCAAGCCGGGAGCCGCTGCCGGCAACTGGGTCGTGGCCACGGAATCGGAGGCGCTGGACAAGCCCTGCTACGACTTTCGCCACCTGTCTTCGGTGTCTGGCTTTCTCATGGAACTGCAGGCTGCACTCGATGGCGCCGGAATCGACGTCTACCAGATCGACCATGAAGACGCCAACGGCCAGTTCGAGATGAACTTCACCTACGCCGACGGCTTGCGTACGGCGGACAACCTGACGTACTTCAAGATGGCGGCGCAGGCACTTGCAAGAAAACACGGCATGCTGTGCTCCTTCATGCCCAAGCCATTTGCCGAGCGTTCGGGCAGCGGCTTGCACATGCACATGTCGGCCGGCAGGAAGATCGGCGACAACGCATTTGCCGACGCCCAGGACCCGCGGGGCCTGGAACTCTCGCCCATGGCGTATCACTTTCTGGGCGGCTTGGTGGCGCATGCGCAGGGACTCACTGCGATTGCGGCGCCCTGCGTGAATTCATACAAGCGTCTGGTCAAGCGCGGATCGCGCTCTGGCGCGACCTGGGCCCCGGTTAGCGTCGCTTACGGCGACAACAACCGCACGGCGTTCGTCCGCATTCCCGCAGGCCGGCTCGAGTTGCGCGTGCCGGACGCATCTTCCAACCCCTACTTGCTGACGGCCGCGGTCATCCACGCAGGCCTGGACGGCATCGCACGCGGGCTCAGTCCCGGCGAGCCCTGCAACGAGAACCTCTACCAGCTGAGCGCCACGGAACTCGGGCAAAAAGGCATCGAACGCCTACCCTCCTCGCTGCCCGAGGCGCTGGATGCGCTGGATGCCAGCGAAGTGCTGCGGCGGGGTCTGGGTGTGGCCTTCGTCGACGAATTTCTGAACCTCAAGCGGGCCGAGTGCGATGAACTCCTGATGCACATCCCGCCGGCGGAGTTCAACCGCTATGTCGATTTCTACTGAAGATGCCCATTTGCCGGCTTGCAGATCGGCTATCACGCCTGTCTGCCAAAGGGGCGGCCATTGAGAGCGCTCCTTGTGGCCAAGCGACTGTTGTTCGTCACATACGGCGGCGGTCATGCGCACATGGTGTATCCGGTGGTACACGCTCTGCGTCAGAGCGCTGCCTTCCGCAGCGGCCTGCTGGACATGCAGGTCCTGGCCTTGCCCGCCGCCATCCAGGCGTTTCGGACCAGAGGCTTGGACTGCTTGAGTTTCAAGGACTTCGTCGATCCATTGCTTGATGCGGCCGCGTTGGCTTGGGGTGTCGAACTGGCAAAAATCCACCACGCTCCAACCGCGGGCGTCGAATACGGGGATTCGGTGGCGTATCTGGGTCTTTGTTACCAGGATCTGGTCGAGCGCCATGGCGAAACCGGGGCCGCCCGGTTGATCGCAGAGCGGGGGCGGCATGCGTTTTTCCCTGTGTCCGTGATGGAGCGGGTTTTTGATCGGTTGCAGACGGATTTTGTAGTGACGACGAACTCGCCTCGCAGCGAGGCCGCAGCCATCGCGGTTGCAAACAAAAGAGGCATGGGCACGCTGGCCATGACTGACTTGTTCACGGGTCTGGGCGGTTATTTGATCAAAGCACGAAACATCACTTTCCTCAATCCGACCGCGCAGCAAATGTTCCTGGGCGATGGTTTGGTCGATCCTTCGATAAGCAGCTTTTATTGCACGGGGAACCCCGCTTTCGACCGGATTTTTGAACGGCCCTGTGCAAGGAATCCGATGTGGATGGCAGCCCACTTCCCCCAGGTGGGGGCGCGCAGTGTCGTACTGCACGCCGACATGCCCGCTTGGTGGAGTCCGGTGCTCAAGCGTTCGTATTTTAAAACCGACGAAGACACGCTGACCGAACTGCAGGCCTGCCATGCGGCCACGCTGTCCAATGGTGCCGTTTACCTGGTGCGACCGCACCCTTCGCAAAACAGGGCGCTGTACCAGAGTTGGTTGAAGGGTCGCACGGATGCCTTTCTTGCTGCTGACTGTGATTTGCATGAATTGCTATCCCATACCGACCTGCTGCTGGCGCGAACGACCACGGTGGGATTGCAGGCCACGTTGATGCACAGACGTGTCCTGCAACTGGAGGCCGCATTGCATCCGGATCTTCCGCTGGCGGCCATGGGTGTGGCTTGGGGTAGCCGCGGGATGAACCATCTGCCCGAGGAAATTGGCCACGCGCTGGCCGACGAGGAAGGCTTCACACGCATTTTGGCGCAAATTCGAACCCAACTGCCTGCCGCATCGGCAGCGTTTAAAATCGCCGACATTATCTTGAACAAACTGTGCCTGCCTTGTGAGATGCACATTGGAGCCATGGAATGAGCCATTTCGTCAACTATGAAACCGATACGCCGCAGGATGCCTTCTACGGCTTGCCCAAGAACGTTGTGTTCTGCAAGACTTGTGTCATCTCCAACCAACGCCCGAACTCCACCATCGAGCAAAAACATACGCGCGCAAGCAAAAAGGAAGTAATCGCCTTTCGGGACGGAATTTGTGACGCCTGTCATACCAAGAATTGGAAGCAGGGCATCGATTGGGGGCTGCGCGAGAAAGAGTTGCGCGAATTGCTGGCCAAGCACTGCAGCAACGGCGAACGCTACGACGTGCTGGTTCCCGGCTCGGGGGGCAAGGACAGTTTCATGCAGGCCCACTTGCTGAAGTACCAGTACGGCATGACTCCGCTGACCGTGACATGGGCGCCGCACATCTACACCGATTGGGGCTGGAGGAATTTCCAGGCATGGATCCACGCTGGTTTCGACAACCAGTTGGTTACGCCCAACGGACGTATCCACCGCCTGCTCACGCGCTTGTCCACCGACCGGTTGCTGCACCCGTTCCAGCCGTTCATCATCGGCCAGCGCCACTTGGCCGCCAAGATGGCGGCCCTGCACGACATCCAACTGATCTTCTATGGCGAAAGCGGCGCCGAGTACGGGAACCCTTCTGCCCACAACGAGAGTTCGCGCCGCGACATGCAGGAGTTCGAATACTTCACCATGTCCGATGACTCGGACGTGTACCTGGGCGGTACCTCGTTCAAGGAGCTCAAGGAAGATTTTGGTTTCAAGAAGCAGGACTTCGAGCCCTACCTGCCCATCGACCCGCAGTTGTGCAAGGACAAGGGCATTGAGGTGCACTGGCTGGGTCACTACGTGAAGTGGCACCCGCAGAGTGCTTACTACTATGCGGTGGAGCATGGTGGCTTTCAGGCCGCACCCGAGCGCACCCTGGGCACCTATTCCAAGTACAACTCCATTGACGACAAGATGGACGACCTGCACTACTACACGACGTTCGTCAAATTCGGCATCGGTCGCGCCACTTACGACGCCTCGCAGGAGGTCCGCTCGGGCGACATCGACCGCGACGAGGGCGTGGCCCTGGTGCGCAAGTTCGACGGCGAGTACCCGGCGCGGTTTGAGAAGGAATTGTTCGAGTACCTGTCGATCCGCGAGAACGATTTCGGCAAGCAGGTCCCCGCGAAATTCAAGCAGCCGGTCATGACGCGCGAGTACTTCGACAGGCTGTGCGACGAATTTCGCTCACCCCACCTGTGGAAGCGTGAGAACGGCCAATGGAAGCTGCGCCACGCGGTGTTCAACCCCTGAGGACAGCCGGCCCGCTGCCGGCATGCCCGAGCCGGAAGAACAACTGGCCGTCGAAGGGGGAACTGGAGACGGCGCCGTTGGCGTAGTTCACCGACAGCCGCTCGGCCACGTGCAAACCCGCCCGCTGGAACAGCCCTGCCATCTCCGCTGGCGTGAACAGGTGCCCGGATGAGGGCAACGACTGCTGGCCAATCTGCCACTGGTAGTGCACGTCGCCGCGTTTTTCATCGAACGCCAGGGCGTCGAGCAGGCGGCGCCTGAATATGTTCCAGCGCCCGTAGGCGAGCCGGTTGTGGCGGTTGTTCACGTCCAGCAAGATGGCGCCCCCCGGTGCCAGCTTGGCCTTGAGCCAGCCCAGGGTCTTGAGCCGGACGCTGGAATCGGCCATATGGCCGAACACGTTCCACAGCACGGTGATTGCATCGAAGCCTGTTTGTGGCAGGTGATCGAGCTCGTCGCCGAACAGCTGGTGCACGGCAAAGCCGGTGGTCTGGCGGCACAGCGCGGCCATGGCGCTGCTGGGCTCGACGGCCACGACGTCCGTGAGTCCGTGGTGTGCGGCGATCCTGTGCAGCCGCCGACCGTCGCCCGAACCCAGGTCCAGCAGACGGATGCCGGGCTCGAGGCGATCGATCACCAGTTGATCGACGGCATCCAGGTAGTTGCGGTACCGGTTGCTGTACTGCGCGTACAACGGGGCCATGGCGTCGTAGGCCCGGAGTTGGTCCGACTGCGCTTGCGTCACCACGCCGTCCAGCCCCCGTCAATGAGCATGTGCTGGCCGGTGATGTAGGCGCCCTCGGGCGAGAGCAGCAGCGAGACCATGCCGGCGACGTCGTTCTCCGTGCCCATCCGGCCCAGCGGCGTGCGCTGCTTGTAACGTGCCATGAATTGCGGGTCCTGCATGCGTTCGATGCCGCCGGGCGAGACCATGTTCACGCGCACCTTCGGGGCCAGGGCCGTGGCCAGCCAGCGCGTGGTAGCCAGCAAGCCGCCCTTGCTGGCCGAATAGGCGGCCGGATTGCTCATGTCCGTTCCCTGGTACAGGCTCCAGTCCGGACCGACCGCGCTGTACATGGTGCCGATGTTGACGATGGAGGCATCGTCGGACCGTGCGAGCAGCGGGTGCAGCGTCTGCGCCAAGAAGAACGGCGCCAGCAGGTTGACGCGCAGCACCTTCAACCAGGCCTCGTAGCCTTCCTGCCCGAAGGGCACGCCCCAGCCGGGGGTATCGTCGTAGAAGGCGGCGTTGTTCACCAGGTAGTCCAGGCGGCCGAAGTCCGCTTCAATGCGCGCGCGGATGTGCGCGAAGGACTCGGGCTGCATCAGGTCGGCGTCGATGAAGCGGTGATCTCCGGGGTGCAGTGCCTGCAGTTCGGCCGCGAAGGCCTGGCCGGCCTGCAGGTTCTTGTCCAGTATGGCGATGCGCAGGCCGCGGCTGGCGAGTTTGCGGGCAATGGCGCGGCCGATATGGCCGGCGCCGCCGGTGATTGCGGCAACGGAGCGGATCGTCACGAAGATCTCTTTGCACAAGGTGGGTAGGGCTGGGTCAGCAGTAGCTGCGCCAAGTGGATGTCGTAGTGGCTGTCTATGTCCAGCGCGCGCTCGGGCGGAATGACGATATGGCCCACGCGCCCCTGCATCAGGCGGGTGCAGGACTGTATGTACGACGCGTTGCCGACGTACACGCAGGTCGTCACGTCGTACATGGCGGGCACCTCCTGTCGGCGCACGGCGGACGATCCGGGGATGGCGATCTGCAGCAAGCCCTGCGCGTCTATCGTCACCATGTTCAGGTACGGGTTGCGGTGCGCCGGGCTGACGCCGAACAGGATGTCGCAGGGGTGGCTGCGGAATTTGGCGATCGCGGCGTCCACGTCCTGCGCTGCCCGCAGCGGGGAGGTAGCCGGCAGCGAGATGAAAGGCTGGACTGCGGGGCCGCTGAACAACTGCGGGAAGCTGGCGATGGCGTGCCGCCAGGCCAGGAGTTCCGGCGTGCTGTCGTCGGCGAGCGCGGATGGACGTTCCAGGACATCCGCGCCATGCGCACGCGCCACTGCCGCAATCTGCGCATCGTCGGTCGACACCACGACGCGGGCAACGGACTGGCTGGCCAACGCGCTGGCGATGCCGTGGGCGATCAGCGGCTTGCCGGCGACCGGGTAGATGTTCTTGCTCTTCACGCCCTTGGAGCCGCCGCGCGCGAAGATGAAGGCCGTGGCGCTCATGGGCTCTGCGCGAACGTCACGGTCTGGCGCAGGCCCGTGTCGCTGGCCTGTTTGGCCAGATCGACCAAATGCAGCACCTTCTGCGCGCTGCCGACGTCGGCCCAGCTGTCGAAGCCGCTCGTTCGAGGGTCCATCGGCCGGTAGTCCGCGAGGGCCTTGGAGAAGAAAAAATCGAACTGGCGCAGGTAGATGCCGTTGCCGTCGGGCAGTTTCGGCGCCTCGATGCTGCGGCCCTGGGGGTTTGCCGGATCGACGAAGCGCAGTTCTTGCCGGATCAGGTCGGCCACCAGCGTGCCCTTGCTGCCGACGATCTGCAGCGCCATATGTGCCACGCGCTGCAGCAGGTCCAGTTGCAGGCTCAGGCGCTTGTCCGCGTATTCCAGCAGCAGATGGGCCGAGTCTTCCACGTCGATGTCCAGCGGGCTCAGCCGGGCGCGGCTGCATTGCAGCGATTGCGGCCAGCCAAACAGCCAAGTGGCGTAGTCGATCTCGTGGCTGAGTTCGAGCAGCGCTCCGCCGCCGAGCTTGTCCTGGCCGCTTACGCCCTGGCGGTAGTCGCTGCCCGGGCGCCAGTCGGGCAGGTACTGACCGACCTCGGCGCGCGCCGTGTGCACTTGGCCGGGCAGGCCGTCGTGCAGCGCTTGCCGGATCGCCTGCAGGACCGGAAGAAAGCGCAGCACATAGCCCACCATGGTGAAGCCGGACGAGGCGCGGCACAGTGCCGGAAAGTCTCCCAGGTCCTGGCCACGCGCAGCCAGGGGCTTTTCCAGGAATACCGGCAGGTTGCGTTGCACGAACGGCCGCGCGTTCGCCACGTGCGCGCTGGCCGGCGATGAAACCAGGACGGCGTCCGGCATGAAATCGAGCGCCTGCTGCAGGCTGGTGGCGACTTCGTCGGCGCCTTCGGGAACGCTGCCGTCAGCGGGCCGATGCTGGCGCCAGACGGCGATGCGCGCCCGGGGCAGCAGCGCGCGGGCGTTGCGCAGGTGGCGCCGGCCAATGCTGCCCAGGCTGATGCACAGGATCCTCGGGCTAGCCGCGCTCATGGAAGTCGGACCAGAGGATGGCTTCATCATGCCGTTTGTCGCGGCGCAGGGGCAGGCCCAGGATGGTCCCGATCTCGAAAGGCTCGACGGCACCGCGTATCCAGGGGCGCTTGACGCCCAGCATCGCTGCGCTGATCGCCGTGCCGGCCGCGATGGCCGGCGCGGCGCATACCACGCTCTTGCGGATCAGCGGGCGGTTGGCGATTTCCGCTGGCACCGGGCGCTTGACACCGTCGCCCAGGCAACTGCTGGCGTCACGCACGGCGGCTACGAAGGATCGGAGCTCGGGGATGTCGAGCGATGCCTGGTGGTCCGGGCCCGGCAGGTTCTTGTCGAGCGTGTAGTGCTTCTCCAGCATTGCCGCGCCCAGGCCCACGGCCACCACGGCCACCACCTGGCCGGGCGTGTGGTCGGAATAGCCGACCGGCACATGGAACGCCGCGCGCATGCTGCTCATCGCGCGCAAGTTGGCCTGCGCCACCGGGGCGGGGTATTCGGACAGGCAATGCATCAGTGCCAGTTCGCGTGGGCCGACGTCGGCGATCCATTCGATGGCGTTCGCCACCTCGCCCAGATAGCTGGCACCGGTGGACAGCAGCAGGCCGTCGAACTTGCGCGCCATATGCTGGAGCAGTGGCTTGTTGCTCACTTCCGGCGAAGGAATCTTGACCGTCTTGCAGCCGAGTTGATCGGCCAGAAAGTCCACGCTGCTGTGGTCGAAAGCCGTGCACAGAAAGCCCACGCCGCGCTGCTTGCAGTAGTCGAAGGCCTTGATCAGCCACTCGTCGGGCAGTTCGAGGTTGCGCGCCATCTGCAACTGGCCGGCGCCGGAGCCGGCCAGCTTCTGGTAGTCGGTAGTTGGCGCCTGCGCGGCAATCTCTTCGTCGGCTTTGAAGCGCTGGAGTTTGATCACGTCGAGCCCGGCAGCAATGCCTTCGTCGATCAGGCGAAAGAGCATGTCTTCCTGCCGATTGTGGTTGACGCCGATCTCGCCGATGACGATGCAGCGTTCGCCCGGCTGGAAATCGAACTGCCTTGATATGAAATCCATGTTGTCCCTCAAGGTCAGGGGCGCCAGAAAACGATCTTCCCGGTGTTGGGTGGGGAGCCCTGCAGTTGCTGCCACTGCGTTGCCACGGCATTGTATGCGAGGGGATCGACGATTCTTTTGCCGATATGGAAGATGGCCGTGCCGTTGGCATTGCTGCGCTTGAACAGCAGCAGCGCATCGTTCGGGTCCGTGGTCCGTCCGCCCGTCATGTTGAGAAACTCCACGCCGCTCTCCATCAACCCGCAGGACAGCGCAAAAAGGCTGAGGTTGCCAGCACCCGGTGGTGCGCATTCGTTCAGGCTCGCGCCCAGGTGGTACAAGCCCGATGCGCCATCGACAACGGCCATGGCCGCTGCGACCAGGCGCGCGCCAGCGAAGCTGCCAAACAGCCGCAGGCCCTGCGACCCCAGGGCTAGCAACTGCTGCCAATACGCGTCGTCGTAGAGAAAGAACTCCGGCACCTGGTTGCGCACCATGGTGGCGTCGTACAGGGCACGGAACTGCGGCAGGCACTGCGGCAGGGGCAGTTCGCGCGCAACCAGCCCCGCCTGCCCGGCTTTGCGCAGCATGTTGCGGGTTTTTGCACTCAGCGACTGCAGCAGCGCCGCGCGCGAGGTCGGCAGCCGGGATACCGCCAGCGTGCGGTTGGCCAGCACGCAGGACTGGGGGTGCGCAAGGCCCTGGTTGCCGTTGAATGGACTAAAGCGCACGAACTCGGCGATGACGCGTTGCCGTGCCGTGTACGCGTCAAAGGCCGTCCAGGCGTCTGCGATGAACCGGCTGTCGGCCGTGCTCGCGATCGGTCCGGTATAGCCGTAGACGCTGCTGACGTCGAAGTACGGGGTGGTCACGCTGCCCAGCACCACGGGGGTGAGCAGGAACGGATACAGGAAATGCTGGCCCGCGCACGAAAAATGCCATAGCAGCGGCCGGGAATGCGGGACGCGCAGCGCGTACGCCAGGTGGTATTGCGGCAGGTAGCTCGCGTCCAGCGCGCCCAGCGGCGCCAGCGCCTGGCGCCAAACGCCGGGCTCGCTCGCGGGGATCAGCCGTTGCATGGCTTTAGGCTGAGCGCTGCGCCAGCGGGTCCATGAAGCGCTTGGCCAACAGCCGCCCCCGGTCCCAGGGGTGCTTGAAGCAATTCAGGATCAGCGCCAGGGTGTCGTGCTTCACGTAGGGGTTGTTGCCGTCCAGGCCCGTGCGCCAGGCCGGGTCCGTGGCTCGGGCGATGGCCGCCGCGATGGCCTGGGGATCCAGGTCGCAGTGCAGCACATTGCTGCCGTGGACCCGGCCCTGCTGCCGCGGGCCGACGTTGACCACCGGCAGGCGGAAGCTCGCGCTCTCCCACAGGCCGCTGGACGAGTTGCCGATCATGTACTGCGCCTGCGCCATGGCCGCGTAGTAGTGCCGTGTGCCCAGACTGTCGTACAGCCGGACGTTCGGGTGGGCCGCCGCATAAGCGCGGTACCGGGCCAGGAACAGCGCGCTCGCCGGGTCGGGGTTGGGCGCCGTGAGGACAACGGCGCAGACGATGCCGTCGAGCGCCTGCAGGAAGACCTCGACCTGGCGCTCAGGCGGCGCGCTGTCGAACGATGTGGGGTGGAAGGTGGCGAGCACGAAGGGCTCGCCCGGCCTCAGGCCGAACCGGCCGTGGACGTCGGGCGCGATCCGGTCCTGGGCGGCCAGCGCCGTGAGCGCGGGCTCGCCGGTGGTGATCACGCGCCAGTCCTGCTCGCCCATGCGCAGCAGGCGTTCGCGGTGCTCGGGCAGCGCCACCAGGTGCAGGTGCGCAAGGGTGCTGAGGGCGTAGCGCGTCTGGTTGTCGGACGAGCCCTGCGTGATGTCGCCGCCGGAATGGTGGACGATGGGAATTTGCAGCATCGCGGCCGCCGACACCACCGCCAGCAGTTCCCAGCGGTCGCCGATGACGAACACATAGTCGGGGCGTTGTTCGGTGAGGATGGGCACGAACTGCGCCACCGCGCGCGCGTAGGCCGCGGCCAGTTCGGAGGGACTGTCGTCGGTCTCGTGCAGGAACCGGGCCACGGCGTGCAGCGGCAAACCATCCGCGCGGATCTGCTCGAGCGTGTTGCCGTAGCGCGCCAGGGCGTGGCTGCCGCCGGCGATCAGGCGCAGGTCGATGGCCGGGTCGGCCAGCGCGGCCAACGCCACCGGGCGCAGGCTCGCGTAGTCGGAGCGGCTGAGGGTGACGAAGCAGACCGAAGGCATCTTCAGCGGGGCCGGATGAACTGGCAGTGGAATTCTTCGATCTGCTGGTTCGCGGCGATGTCGCTGCGGAGGATCCGATCAATGGCCGTGATCCCGAAAAATTCGCCAAACAGCGCGTCGATCTCCGCGCGGGTGAAGAAATGGGAGACGCCCATGCCACGGCAGGGTCCTTCGGGGATCTCGTCAAAGGTTCCCGGCTCGAGCTGCCGACCCAGGCCATGGCCCGTGCAGTTCGTTCCCCACAGTTTGCTGTAGAACAGCGCGCCCGGCCTGAGGACGCGTGCGACCTCGGCCAGCGCCTCGCGGATCACGTGCGTGGTGTTGGCATACAGCGCGAAGATGTCGACGGCCACGTCAAAATGCCCCTCGGGCCAGGGCAGGTGGGCGAAATGGCCCACCCGCAGGTCCGCCGCGGGGCTGGGGATGCCGGCGTTTTCACTGGCGAGCCGGGCGGTTGCGATGTCGATGGCGGCGGGGGAGACATCGATGCCGTGCACTGCGAAACCTTCGCGCTGCATGAACCAGAGGTTCGCGCCCGGTCCGCAGCCGACTTCCAGCACCTTCACCGCGCGCTGGTCCGCGGCGCGGAAATGGCGCCCCATGAAGCGCACCAAGTCTTCTGGCGGATAGCGGCCCCAGCTGCGGCTGCGAAACTTCTCGTCCCAGTGGGCGGTGTAATCCGGTGCAGTCATCATGCGTTGGCGAGATCCCGGACCCTGAGCGAGTCCAGATAGATGTCGCGGCGAAAAAACGGCTTGACGTCGCGGAAGATGAGCGCACGCATGCGGCGCCCGACCTCGGCCTCGAATGCGCGGATTTCTTCGTCGTACCCGAGTTTGGCCACCTTGAACGTGCAGGGCAAGCGCAGCACGGCATGGTCAGCCAACTCGGCGTCGGGGCTGACGATGCCCAGCGCCTTGCATTCCTGCCAGATTGCGTGGTGGGCTTGGCCGGGGTTGTTCCAGCGCTCGGAGTCGATGGGGGTCGGGCATTCGCAGGTGACGAAGCTATTCCCGTCGGCGTCGATTTGGCCGCTGTAGATGCCGGCGCAGGCCGTGCGGTAGGTTTTGCCCTCGGGGTCGAAGTTCTGCAGGTAGGTGAAGTCCTTGATGTGCTCGGCTCTCGTGATCAGCGTGGCAAACAGCATCGGCGTGTTCGAGACCAGGTCGCGCGTGTCGAAGTCAAAACCAAGCAGGCAGGCCAACGCCTGCGTGTTGTCGTTGG
Source organism: Verminephrobacter aporrectodeae subsp. tuberculatae At4 (assembly GCF_000193225.1). Lineage (GTDB taxonomy): Bacteria > Pseudomonadota > Gammaproteobacteria > Burkholderiales > Burkholderiaceae_C > Acidovorax > Acidovorax aporrectodeae. Next base: position 20,714 of record NZ_AFAL01000493.1, read on the forward strand.
TCCAGATGATCCTGTTCGCGTCGATGGTGTGGGCCCCGGTTTTCAGGCGAACCTTGTCGCCAGTGCTCTCGATGGATTCGATGTTCTGACCCAGACACATGGTGACCCCGCGGTCCTCCAGCCACTTGCGGGCGCGGACACACCAGCCGCGCATGGCTTCACCGGTGTCGGGGTAGATGGAAACGAGCTCGTCGACTTTGCCCAGCGCCTGGCGGCGCGCAGCGAGTACCGCATCGAGGAAGGGGTCGCTCGCCTTGAGTGCGAGCATCAGCGGATCGTCCAGATGCTTCAAGCGTCCCAGCGAGGTTTTGGAGATGGCATCCGGCTGGACCAGCTTCGCATCGATGTGGTAGATCGACTGGAAGATGCCAGCAAATATGCCGCCAGCGGTCGCGCCATAACGGGCCTCGAAAAGCCCGCGCAGATTGCGGGGTACCGGAGCGCCACCCTTGCCGGCGTCGGCGGCAAGCAGTTTCAGTTCTGCAGTGATGCGGGTCTTGGTGTCGTCCGGCAGGGATGACAGATCGGGCAGTGAAAAGCCTTCGGTGAGGTGGCCGTTGAAGGCGCTGACCGAAACGAAGTCGATGGTGCGCACACGCCCGTCCATGATCTCCGTGACGTTGTCGGCCAATTCCCGGGTTATTCCGTCGAACATGTGAACGCCCTTGTCCACCGAGAAGTCCCGGACCTTGCCCGAGCAGGATATGCCGCCGAAGAACGGCTCACGGTCGACCATGTAGATCTTGGCCCCGGGTTCCTTGATCAACTGCAGGGCGTCGCAAAAGCCCCGGAAACCGGCACCGACGACAACGTAAACCTTGCCCATAAATAAAATCCTCCCATGTGGTGGCCCCCCTGCGGAGTCCCCAATACTTCGACCGGATCAGCCCGGGTCTGTAAAGTTGCGCTTGGCACGCTCGAGATCATCGTGGCGACCCACGTCAACCCATTCATCCTCCAGCACGAAGACACCGATTGCATGGTGCGCGTTGATCAGGGAGCGCAGCAGGTCCGGCATGTCCAGCACCTGATCCTTCGGGATGCGTGCCAGCACCTGCGGTGACAGCACGTAGATGCCCGCGCTGATGAGGTTGTCATAAACGGGTTTCTCGACGATGCCCTGCAGGCAGCCGGCGTGCATTTCGATCACGCCGTAAGGTACTTCCACGCGGTGCGCGCGGGCGCATACCGTGGCGCTGCGTCCGCCTGCGGCGTGAAAGTCCACCAAATGGCCGAAATCGATTCCCGACAAGATGTCCCCGTTGGTGACGACCAGCGGGTGCGTGTCGCCCGGAGGCAGCAAGGACAGGGCGCCGGCCGTGCCCAGAAAGTCCTTTTCGCGGACATAGCGGATGCGGCAGCCGAAGGCCGTACCGTCGCCGAAATAGTCCTCGATCACATGGCCCAGGTAATTGATCGCGAAGCTGAATTCCCGAAAACCGTGATGCCTGAGGCGCAGCAATATCCATTCAAGAATCGGCTTGCCGCCCAGCTGCACCATGGGTTTTGGCAGGTCCTGCGTGATCGGCAGCAGCCGCTTGCCCTTGCCACCGGCCATGACCACCACGTGGTTCGGCCGCTCGCCATGCTGCAGACCGAGCAGCAGGTCGTGCACGGCGATGCCGGTCACCAGGCCCTCGGGGGTGACCAGCGGCACCTGCTTGATCTCCAGCACCTGCATGGCGTGCAATATTTTCTGGCGCGACGAGTGGGCCGGCAGCACATAGGGCTGTCGGTGCATGATCTGGCTGACCGGTGTTTCCAGGCTGTGCCCATGCAGCAGGCCGCGGCGCACGTCGCCGTCGACCACGCAGCCGCTGAGCTTGCCTTGGGCGTTCACGACCAGCGCGATCTTGGCCTGCGCCTGGTCGAGGATCCGCAGGGCCTGCAAGACCGGGGCCTGCTCCGGCAGCATGTTGCGTGTGGCGTCGAGCAGCATGGCAGGCTAGGCGGGCAGCAGCGGAAGGCCCAGGCGCACGCTCGACGGCAGGCTGATGATGCGCTGCGCCAGCGATTCGGTGCGCGGCAGCGGGCTGCGGGGATGGTGGTGGTACATGGGCAGCAGGTGCAGTGGTTGCCACACGGGTCGGCATTGCAGGCCGGCGCCGTGCAAGGCCTGCAGCGTGGTGTCGAGCCAGCCGGGGTCGGCGTTCTCGGCCAGCAGCGTCACCAGCCAGTAATTGCTCTCGGTACCGGGCGGCGACGGCAGGATGCGCAGTCCGCTCAGGCCGGTGAAGGCCCGCGCGTAGGCCGCAGCCAGCGCCCGCTTGGCAGCCAGGAAGCGGGGGGCCTGTTCGAGCTGCGCGCAGCCCAGCGCAGCGTTGAGGTTGGGCATGCGGTAGTTGTAGCCGACCTCATCGTGCAAAAAGGCCCAGGCATGGGGTTGCTTGGCCGCAGTCGTCAAATGTTTCAGGCGCAGGTACAGGTCCTCGTCGTTGGTCGTGACGCCGCCGCCGCCGCCGGTGGTAATGATCTTGTTGCCGTTGAAGCTGAAGACGGCGGTGTGCCGGCCGCCGACGGGGCGTCCGTCCACGGTGGAGCCGAGCGCCTCGGTCGCGTCTTCGATCAGTTGCAGCCCCCATTCCTGGGCGATCGCGGCCAGTTCCTCGAGCCGGCACGGGTGGCCGAAGACATGCACGGGCATCAGCGCACGGATCCGTCGGCCCGTCAGCCGGTTCACCGTGTGGCCGCTTTGGCGCAGGGCGACGCCTTCCAGATGGCTGCGAAGGGCCACCGGGTCGACGCCCAGCGCGCTTTCTTCGACATCGACGAAATGCGGCACCGCGCCGGCGTGCACCACTGCGTTCGCGGTGGCCACGAAGGTCAGCGCGGGGACCAGCACCTCGTCGCCGGCCTGCACGCCCGAGACCATCAATGCCGCGTGCATGGCGCAGGTGCCATTCACCATGACCACTGCGTGCTGCGCGCCGCAGAACGCGGCCAGGTCGTTTTCGAAGCGGTTGACGAAGGAGCCGACCGAGGACACCCAGCCCGCGTCGATGCAGGATGTGACGTAGGCATTTTCATGGCCGACGAACAGCGGCTCATGCAGCGCAACCGGGCGTGGTGCATTGCCGAGCACCGCCGTGATGGCGGCGATGATCTCAGACGACGTAGCGCTGTGCGTCATGGTAGTGGCTGCGGTTGTGCGGGTTGGCGAACCATTCCAGACTGCGGGTCAGGCCCTGCCTGAGGCCATCCCGGCCGGCCAGGGTGCTTTGCCAGCCGAGCAGCGCACGGGCCTTTGCCGGGTCGCAGACCAGCCGCTCGACCTCGCTTGCGGCGGGGCGCAAGCGGGCCGGTTCGGTTTCAACTGCCAAGGGTTTGCCGGTGATCTCGGCGATCAGTCGGACCGCGTCGCCGATGGATACCTCGTGCCCGCTGCCAAGCTGGATGACCTCGCCCACGGCCTTGTCGCTGTCCAGGATGGCGAGCAGGCCGGCGACGGTGTCGGTCACGAAATTGAAGTCGCGCGTCGGCGACAAGGCCCCCAGGCGCAGCGCAGGCGCGGCGCTCAGGGCTTGCAGCATGATGGTGGGCAGGACTGCGCGCAGGCTCTGGCGCGGGCCATAGGTGTTGAACGGCCGCGCGGTCGCCACCGGTGTGCCGAAGGCGCAGTAGTAGCTGTGGGCCATCTGGTCGGCGCCGATCTTGCTGGCCGCGTAGGGCGATTGGGCGGCGAGTGGATGGGTTTCTGCGATGGGTACGATCCGGGCGCTGCCGTAGACCTCCGAGGTCGAGGTGTGCACCACCTTCCCGACGCCCAAGTCGCGCGCTGCCTGCAGCACATGCAAGGTTCCGGTGACGTTGGTGTCCACATAGGACGCGGGCGCCTGGTACGAGTAGGGAATGGCGACCAAGGCCGCCAAGTGCATGACGGCGTCGCAACCGCGCATCGCCTCGCGCACCGACAATGCGTCGCGGACGTCGCCCATGACCAGGTCGATCTTGCTGCGCGTGGCGTCGGGCAGCGTATCGAGCCAGCCGTAGTGACCGAATGCGTTGTACCAGGCCATGGCGCGGACGTGGCGCCCCTGTGCCACCAAGGCTTCGACGAGGTGCGAGCCTATGAACCCCTCAGCGCCTGTGATCAGGATGTTCTGGAACGGTGGCATCAGGACAAATAGTTTGCTTTTGGGCGGGTACTATACAAGCCCGCGTCCTTCCGGAGGCCGTTTTGGCTGGCATTCGAATCATTCCCCGACTCGACATCAAGGGGCCCAAGCTCATCAAGGGTATCCATCTCGAAGGCCTGCGGGTCGTCGGCGATCCCCATGCGTTCGCCCTTGACTATTACGGCCAGGGAGCCGACGAGCTGGTCTTCATGGACATCGTGGCCAGTTTGTACCAACGCAACAACTTGGCCGATATCATCCAGCGGGCTGCCGACCAGATATACGTGCCCATCACGGTGGGCGGTGGTATCCGCTCACTGGAGGACGTACGCACCATGCTGCATTCCGGCGCCGACAAGGTGGCCATCAACACCGCGGCCGTGGCCCGGCCCGCGCTGATCACCGAGGTTGCGCAGCGCTTCGGCTCTCAGTGCATGGTGCTGTCCGTCGAAGCCAAGCGCAAATCCGGGGGTGGCTGGGAGGCTTTCGTCGACAACGGCCGCGAGCATACGGGGCTGGACGTCGTCGAGTGGGTCGAACGAGCAGTGGCCCTGGGGGCTGGCGAGATCATGTTGACCTCAGTCGATCAGGAGGGCACGCGCAGAGGCTTCGACGTGGACTTGGTGCGCACCGTGGCTGGCTGCGTCAGGGTGCCCATCATTGCCAGCGGCGGTTATGGCTGCCCCTCGGACCTGAAACAGGCGGCCGACGCCGGTGCCTGCGGTTTGGCGATCGCGGATGCGCTGCATTGGAGGCGCGCGGGTGTTGCCGAGTTGAAGGCCCACGCGCGAGCTGCTGGCCTGGAGGTGCGCCTGTGAGCGGTCTGGCGGTCACCGTCATGGATTACGGAATCGGTAATCTGCTCAACGTAGTCCGTGCCTTGCAGCACTGTGGTGCCAGCGTCAGGGTGGTGGAGTGCGCCACCGCGGTGCCAGCGCTGCCCGAGCGTCTCGTGCTCCCGGGCGTCGGCGCTTTCATGGGCGGCATGGCGGAGATGCGCCAGCGCGGGTTCGACGACCTGGTGCGGCGCTTTGGCGCCACGGGCCGACCCTTTCTGGGTATTTGCGCAGGGGTCCAGATGCTGTTTGACGTCGGGGAGGAGTTCGGCGAGCACCCCGGGCTGGGTCTGATTCCAGGCCGTGTGAAGCCTGTTGCCGAAGCCACGCCGGCCGGTGGCTCGCACCGCATCCCGCATATCGGATGGAGTGCCCTGGGCCGTTCGGCGGCCCGGCCGACCTGGGCGCATTCGCCGCTGGCACAAATGCCCGAGGGGGAGAGCGTGTACTTCGTGCATTCCTTCGCCCCTGTTCCTGCGAACGAGGCGCACCGCCTGGCCGATACCTTCTACGACGGCGTGCGCATCTGTGCGGCGGTCGGCAGGGACAACATCTGGGGCTGTCAGTTTCATCCGGAGCGCAGCGGTGAACACGGCCTTGGCGTGCTGCGGTCTTTCCTGGCCCTGTGAGGGGGGCCCATGCAATTGCCGCGCCCGGCCCTGGTGCTCTTCATCGCTGACTTGGCGTTGGCGCTGGCGGCTTGGTGGCTGGCTTTCTGGCTGCGTTTCAATCTGGACGTTCCCGAGGAATTTGTCCAACTGGCCCAGGCGAGCAGTTCCTGGTGTGTGTTCGCTTACGGGGCCGGTTTCGCGTTCGCCCGGGTTTACCGCCAAGTCTGGATCTATACCGGTCTGCCCGAACTGCGCCAATTGGTCGTCGGCATTGCCCTGGGCGGCATACTGACTGCGGCGGGTATCTTGATGCTCAGGCTGCCGGCGTTTCCGCGCTCGGTCCTGCTGTTGCAACCGCTGATCGCCTTGGTGCTGATGGGCGCTGCCAGGGCGGTTTTACGCACGCTGGACGAACGGCGCCTGGTGCTCAAGCATGGCAAGCCGGTGCTGATTCTTGGCATGTTGCAGGAGGCATCGGACGCGCTGCGGGCCCTCAAGGGATCGGCGCAATGGCAGCCGGTGGGCATTTTGTCGCCGCAGCCCGCCGAGGTGGGCCGGTCGTTGCAGAGCGTGCGGGTCTGGGGGACGCCGGCCGAGACCGCGCGCATTGCGCAGTCGCTGGCGGTACAGGCCTTGCTCGTGGCCAGCCCGCCGGGCGCCCCGGGCCGGCGCGAGATGCTGCTGCAGGCCGCCGACGCCGGACTGGCGCTGCTGACGCTGCCACGGCCGGACGAATGGCTCAAGGGCGACGGCGTCGCCGTGCCGCGCAGGCTGGAATTGGAGGACCTGCTCGGCCGTGACCCCGTGCAACTGGACGTGGCCAGCCTGTCGGGCTTGCTGTCGGGACAAACCGTGCTGGTAACGGGCGCTGGCGGATCCATAGGCTCCGAGCTGTGCCGTCAGGTTGCGCGCTTCGGTGTGCGTCGGCTGGTGTGCGCCGACATCTCCGAATTTGCCATCTACCAGTTGGAGCAGGAACTGCGCGCGGCCCACCCGCAGATGCAGGGCATGTACTACACCGCGAACGTGCGCGAGCCCGAGCGCCTGCTGGCCATCGCAAACAAGCACCGCCCGGCCGTGGTTTTTCATGCCGCTGCGTACAAGCATGTGCCCTTGATGGAGGAGCTCAACGAGATCGAGGCGCTGCGCACCAACGTGGCCGGCACCTGGCACGCGGCGCGTGCAGCGGGGGTTTGCGGGGCCGGGCGTTTCGTGATGATCTCCACCGACAAGGCGGTGAACCCGACGAACGTGATGGGGGCCAGCAAGCGGCTGGCCGAGTTGATGGTGCAAAGCGCTGCGCAGGGGTTCCCGGGCACGCACTATGTCTCGGTGCGCTTTGGCAATGTGCTGGGTTCGAGCGGCTCGGTGGTGCCGCTGTTTACCCGGCAGATTGCCGCCGGGGGACCGGTCACCGTGACGCATCCGGACATCGTGCGCTACTTCATGACGATTGCGGAAGCCGCGCAGCTGGTACTGCAAGCCGGCTCGATGGGGCGTTCGGGGCAGATCTTCGTGCTCGACATGGGCGAGCCGGTGAAGATCATCGAGTTGGCCCGGATGATGATCCGGCTGTCCGGAAAAACCGAGTTGGAAATCCCGATCAGCTACACGGGTCTGAGGCCCGGCGAGAAATTGTTCGAGGAACTGCTGGCGAATGACGAGACCAGTGTGGCAACGCCGCATCCCAAGCTCAGGATCGCCAAGACCTCGCGGCAGGCGCTAACGGACGCCAAGGCGGTGCTGCAATGGATCGCCGATGCTGATCCTGAACCAGAGGACCGGGCCCTGCGTGCGTGGCTCAGGACGCTGGTGCCGGAATACGTGCTTCGATGACATGGGGCTGCGCGACAAGGACACTACCCGGCAATCCCCGCCCGCTCCAGCATATCCCCCACCAGTTCCAGCCGTACCAGCGGATTGTCCAGCGCCATCAGCCTTT
>NZ_AFAL01000492.1 GCF_000193225.1 Verminephrobacter aporrectodeae subsp. tuberculatae At4
CAGCGGCGCCGGCCTGCGCCAGCGGCCAGGGCGGCATGAGGCCGCTGCCGCCCATGCGCTACCCTCGGGGACCATGCGCGCATTCCACTGCCTGACCTGCGCGGCGGCCCTGCTGGCATTGGGCGGCTGCAGCACCCCGGCGCCCCCCTCGGTGCACCGGGCCCCGGTTTACACGCCGTTGTCGCAGGTGCAGGCGAGCGACATCGCCATCCACGCGCTGGGCCTCGTGGGAACGCCCTACCGCCATGGCGGCAACACGCCCGATTCGGGCTTTGACTGCAGCGGGCTGATTGGCTACGTGTACCGCAGCCGCATGGGCACGGCGCCACCGCGCACCGTGGCGCAGCTCAGCGGCTGGGGTGAACCCGTCTCCGGCAGCGAACTGCGCGCGGGGGACCTGGTGCTGTTCGGCACCGGACCCGTGCCCTCGCATGCCGGCATCTACGTGGGCCAGGGGCGCTTCGTGCACGCGCCGTCCAGCGGCGGCAGGGTGCGCCTGGACCTCCTGCAAGCGCGTTACTGGGCGCGGCAGAACGCGTCGTTCCGGCGGCCCTGAGCGAGCCCGCCCATGCCCACCCTCCGCGCTGCCACCCCGACGCCCTGGTTTTCGGGTTTTGCTTGTTCTTCTACTTTCTTTATTTATAAATAGCAGTAGTAGTAGGCCCTGCCGTTTTCTGTGGACAAGCCTTGTTTCCCCAGTGCTGGTGCGGGTTTGCGCAGCGCCAAAGCCTGTGGGGTGACGCGCGCAATGGGCGAAGTGCAGAGACAACAACTTGGGCGCCGGGTCTTTTTCTGTGGATAACCACCGAGTTGTGCCAGAACTATTCCCAGGTTTGTCCACGCTCGCCTGCCGCAGGGCTGCGGCCACGCTGGCGGAGACGGAAAGCGTCGCGCGGCGCTGGATGCGCCATCAGCCAGCAAAAAGAAAGCGCTCCCGGGTTTCGGGCATCTGCTGGCCTGCGTTGACAATCGCGGGTTTCGTGTCCGTCGGGCAAGCGACGAGGCCCCCAACAAAAGGAAAGGTTTTTTCATGTTCAAGAACGTGCTCCTGTACCGCATTGCGCCGCAATCGCAGGTGGAATGGACGCAGCTGGAAGAGGCCCTGGCGAAGGCGCCGTTCATGGAGTGCGGCGCCACGCAGGAGAAGTCCCTGGGCTGGGTTGCGCCCCGGGGCGAGGCGCATGGGCCGTTGGCGGAATCGGTCGCGGGGCAGTGGATCGTGCGCTGCATGCTCGAGGCCAAGGCCGTTCCGGGCCCGGTGCTGGCCCGCAAGGTGAAGGAAAAGGCCGAGCGCATCGAGCGCGAAACCGGCCGCAAGCCGGGCAAGAGGGAGAGCCGGGATCTCAAGGACGAGACCCGGCTGGATTTGCTGCCCATGGCGTTCACCAAGCAGACGGCGGTGTGGGTGTGGATGGATACCGCGTCCCGCCTGTTGCTGCTCGACACCTCCAGCCAGAGCTGCGCCGACGAGGTCGTGACCCTGCTGGTCGAATCGCTTCCCGGCCTGTCGGTGGCGTTGCTCGACACCCGGACCAGCCCGCAGGCCGCGATGTCGCACTGGCTCGGAGCGCAGGAGCCGCCCGCGGGTTTCAGCGTGGACCGCGAATGCGAGCTCAAGAGCGCCGACGAGGAGAATTCCGTGGTGCGCTACGCCCGCCATCGGCTCGATATCGAAGAGGTGCAGGCGCATATCGCCGCCGGCAAGCTGCCGACCCGGCTTGCGCTCACGTGGAACGACCGCGTCTCCTTCCTGCTCACCGAAGGCTTGCAGCTCAGGAAGCTGGAGTTCCTGGACCCGGTGTTCGATGGCGGCAAGGCCGACGATCGCGGTTTTGACACCGACGTGGCGCTTGCCACGGGCGAGCTGGCGCAGCTGATCCCCGATCTGATCGAGGCCTTGGGCGGCGAAGCGCAGGCGGGCGTGGCCGAGGCGGCGGCCGGGCCCGCGCCGGTGGACGGGAGCCCGGATTCGGCCCCGTTCTGAGCCGCGGCGCATGTGACAAATGCGTACAGGGCGGCCGGTGTTGTCTGGCAAACTGCGGCGCCTTGCTGAAAACCAGGGAGGGTTGGGGCAGGGCGGCCGCGGCGTGCACGGCGTCGGCGCACCCCCTGTTTTCAAGGAAGACGAACCATGAATCTCTTCTCGTTCATGCGGCGGTTCACGATTCGGTTGCGCATGCTCGGGGCCATTGCCGTGGTTCTGGGCCTGCTGAGCCTGCTGGGTGGCGCAGGCATGCTGGGAATGTTCCGCATCCACGCCATGAGCGAAGATTTCATGGCGCACACCATTGCCAAAATGGCCGACATGGCCGCGCTGCAGGGCGAGATGGGAGCGATCCGCCAGCACGAGAAGGACATGATCATCGGCTACGAAAAGCCCGAGGCCGTGAAGGCCGCGCACGCCAAGTGGCAGGCCAGCCTGGAGCAGGCGCGCAAGATTGCCGACAAGTTCCTGGAGGGTGAAGAAGATTCGGACAATCCCGTGCTGCGCAGCATCATCACCAGGCTCGACAGCTACCGCGACCTGTTTGCTCCCGTGATCCGCCAGCTCGAGGCCAGCGGCTACGACACGGCGACCATTGCGAACCACATGAGCGCCAAGGCGGTGGCCGAGTTCGATCTGGCGGGCCAGTCGATGGGCGAGCTCGACGCCGTGCTGCGCAGCGAGGTCGCCAGGTCGGTGCAGCAACAGGGCGCGGTATCGAGCCAGACGAACTGGCTTTTCGCGCTCTTGGTCTTGGTCACGGTGGTGATGGTGGTGCCCACCACGCTGATGAACATGCGCTCCATCTGCCGTCCGCTGGAGGACGCGTGCGCGATGGCGCAGGCCATTGCCGGCGGGAACCTTGCGCAGCGCATCGCGGCCGATGAGCGCGATGAGGTGGCCGACCTGCAGCGCGCCCTGCGCGACATGCAGCAGGGCCTGGGGACGCTGGTGGCGCAGGTGCGCGACGCCAGCGGCAGCGTTGCCAGCGCCAGCCAGGAGATCGCCGCAGGAAACCAGGACCTGTCGCAGCGCACGGAACAGACGGCCGGCCATGCGCAGGAGGCGGCGACCTCGCTGTCGCAGCTCACGTCCACCGTGCAGCAGACCGCGTCCTCGTCGCGCATGGCGCACCAGCTGGCGACCTCGGCGTCGGATACGGCCACGCGCGGCGGCGCGGTGATAGCGCAGGCCGTGGTCAGCATGCGCGAGATCTCGGCGTCGAGCCGCGAGATCGGCGACATCATCGGCCTGATCGACTCGATCGCTTTCCAGACCAACATCCTGGCGCTCAACGCCGCGGTGGAGGCCGCGCGCGCCGGCGAGCAGGGGCGTGGCTTCGCCGTGGTGGCGAGCGAGGTGCGCAGCCTGGCGCAGCGCTCGGCCACTGCCGCGAACGACATCAAGGCCCTCATCGGTCGCAGCGTGAGCGCCGTGGACGGCGGCGTGCGCCATGTGGAAGACGCGGGCACAGCGATGCAGGAGATCGTGGCCAGCGTGCAGCGGGTCAACGAAATCATTGGCCAGATCACGGCGGCGGCGTCCGCGCAGTCCGCCGGCATAGGCCAGGTGAATCAGTCGGTGGGCGAAATCGACCGCATGACCCAGCAGAACGCCGCCTTGGTGCAGGAGTCGGCCGCCGCGGCCGAGTCCCTGCGCGAACAGGCGGCCCGCCTGGCGCAGGTGGTGCGGCAGTTTCGCCTGGCAGCGTAGGCGCTGCGCCCGGGCCAGCATGCGCCAGGCCCTGCGGCGGCGCCCGGCCACCTGCACTCGCACCCGCGGCCGGGCAGCATGCTGGCCCGGCCTGGCGGGGTGTCGGTGTAGGCTCGCTGGCGCAGACCCTGTTCGTCGGCCTTGGCGGCTGCGCGCTCAGACGGCGAAGCCGTCATCCGCCGCGATCACGGCGCCGTTGATGAAATGGCTCTGGTCGCTGGCGAGCATGATCAGCAGCGCGTCCAGGTCCTCGGGGCTGCCCACGCGCTTGCGCGGCAGCATCGCCATCAGCTTGCGGCCCTGCTCCGTCTGCCAGTGGTGGTGGTTGATTTCCGTATCGATGTAGCCGGGGCAGATGGCGTTGACGTTGATTCCGAAGCGGCCCCACTCGATGGCCATGGCCCGGGTCATCTGCACCACCGCCGCCTTGCTCATGCAGTAGGCGCCGATCTGCGGCAGCACCTTCAGGCCCGCCATGGACGCGATGTTGATGATGCGCCCGCCCGTGAAGCTGCCCGGCGCAGCCCCGCAGGAGCGCGCGAGCATGCGCTTGCCCACCTCTTGCGCGACGAAGAACGCGCCCTTGACGTTGGTGTCGAAAATGAAGTCGTAGTCCTCTGGGGTCAGGTCCTGTATGCGCTGGGTGATGCCGACTCCCGAGTTGTTCACCAGGATGTCGATCGACCCCATCTCGGTTTCGGCGTGCGCCACGGCGGACCGGATGGAATCAAGGTCGGTCACGTCGAGTTCGATCGCATGCGCGTCACCGCCGTCGCCCTCGATGCGCGCGCGCAACTCCTTGAGCTTGTCCACGCGGCGGCTGGCCAGCACCACACCCGCACCCGCGCGGGCCAGCGTGCGGGCAAACTGCGCGCCCAGTCCGCCGGAGGCGCCCGTGATGAAGGCCACGCGGCCGGACAAGTCGATGCTGTATGCCATTGAAGTTCTCCCTTCCCCCTGCTGATGAAAATAGAACGGTCGTTCGATTGCCCGCCCTCCATGAATACAATCGGTCGCCAGCCGGACAGGGCATTGCGCCCCACGCCGCGGAAAATCAACCGATTATCAGACGCCCGAGTACAAGCCCATGACCCCCGATGAAATCCTCGCCCAGCATGGTCCCCGCGAATCGATGGAATACGACGTGGTGGTCGTGGGCGGCGGCCCGGCCGGCCTTTCCACGGCCATCCGGCTCAAGCAGCTGGCCGCCGAAAAAGCGCAGGACGTCTCGGTGGTGGTGCTGGAAAAGGGCTCCGAGCCCGGTGCGCACGTCCTCTCGGGCGCGGTCATGGATCCCCGGGCGCTGACCGAGTTGATCCCCGACTGGAAAGAACGCGGCGCCCCCTTGGACCAGCCCGTGACCGACGACGCCTACGTCTTCCTGGGCGAGACATCGGGCTTTCGCGTTCCGAACATGTTCCTGCCGCCGTTTGCGCGCAACCATGGCAACTTCGTCGTGAGTCTGGGTGCGGTCACGCGCTGGCTCGCCGCGCAGGCCGAGGCCCTGGGCGTGGAAATCTTCCCCGGCTTCGCTGCCGCCGAAGTGCTCTACGGCGACGACGGCTGCGTCAAGGGCGTTGCCACCGGCAACCTGGGGCTGGGCAGGGACGGCGTGCCCGGAGCGAACTTCCAGCTCGGCATGGAACTGCTGGGCAAGTACACCGTGTTCGCCGAGGGCGCGCGCGGCCACCTGGGCCGCCAGCTGATCGCGCGCTACGGGCTCGACCAGGGGCGTGACCCGCAGAGCTTCGGCATTGGCGTCAAGGAGCTGTGGGAGATCGACCCCGGGCGCCACCAACCCGGCTTCGTGATGCACACCGCCGGCTGGCCCCTGAAGAGCGACACCTACGGCGGCGCCTTCCTCTACCACCTGCCAGAGCGCAAGCTGGCCGTCGGTTTCGTCACCGGCCTGGGCTACCGCAACCCCTACCTCGACCCGTTCGAGGAATTCCAGCGCTGGAAGACGCATCCCAGCATCCGCTACTACTTTGAAAACGAAAACGGCGAGATCACGGCCAAGCGTTTGGCATACGGCGCGCGCGCCATCAACGCCAGCGGAATCGACGCCCTGCCCAAGACCATCTTCCCGGGCGGCGCGCTCGTGGGCTGCGACGCCGGTTATCTGAACGTCGGGCGCATCAAGGGCAGCCACGCCGCGATCAAGACCGGCATGCTGGCCGCGCAGGCCGCGTACGACGCCATCGCAGCGGGCCGCCAACACGACGAGCTCGGCGCCTACCCCGAGGCCTTCGGGAAGAGCTGGTTGCACACCGAGCTGAACAAGGACCGCAATTTCAAGAACTGGTTCAAGTACGGCCTGACCACGGCCACGCTGATGAACGGCTTCGAGCAGTTCGTGCTGCGCGGCCATATCCCCTGGACGCTGCACCGCGACAAGCCCGACCACGCCTGCCTCAGGCCCGCCGCCGAATGCCAGCCCATCGCCTACCCCAAGCCCGACGGCAAGCTGACCTTCGACCGCCTCTCGAGCGTGTTCATCAGCAACACCCACCACGAAGAGAACCAGCCCGTGCACCTGACGCTCAAGGACGCGAGCGTTCCGGTCCGTGTCAACCTGGCGGAATACGCCGGCCCCGAGGCGCGCTACTGTCCCGCGGGGGTCTACGAGTTCGTCCCCGACACGGCCCGGGGCGGCGACGCGCAGCGCCTGCAAATCAACGCGCAAAATTGCGTGCACTGCAAGACCTGCGACATCAAGGACCCCACGCAGAACATCGTCTGGGTGGCGCCCGAGGGCGGCGGCGGTCCGAACTACGCGGGCATGTAATCAGCCTGCCGACCCGTCGCGCACCCTGCCCCGCAGCGCCTTGGTCTCGCCGCGCTGCGTTTTGCGCTCCAGCCGCCGCCGCCTGGATTCGTAGCTGGGCCGGGTGGCGCGGCGCACGCGCGGGGGGCGGGCCACGCGGCCGACCAGTGCGTTCAGGCGCTCCAGCGCATCGGCGCGGTTTTGCTCCTGGCTGCGGTACCGCTGGGCCTTGATGACGACTACGCCCTCTTGCGTGATGCGCGTGTCGCGCAGGGCCAGCAGGCGTTGCTTCACGTCGTCCGGCAACGAAGACGCCGCCACGTCGAAGCGCAGATGCACCGCGCTGGAGACCTTGTTGACGTTCTGCCCACCCGCGCCCTGCGCGCGCATGGCGCTGATTTCGACTTCTTCCTCGGACACCTGCAGGGGCGGCAACGGGGTCATGGCTGCTTTCTGCCCGCGGGAAGCGGGGCCGGCGCGTCAGGCCGCAGGCTGCAACTGCGCCAGGCCGTCGATGGCCAGGCCGTAGCCCGGCACACCAAAGCCGCACATCACGGCCCGGGCCGCCGCAGCCATGCAGGAATGCTGGCGGAACGACTCGCGCGCATGCACGTTGCTGATGTGCAGTTCGATCAGCGTCACGCCCGTGCCCTTTATGGCATCGTGCAGCGCCACGCTGGTATGGGTGTAGGCGCCGGCGTTCATCACCACGCCGGCGAGATCGCCCGCGGCGTGCACGCGGCCGGCTTCGTGGATCCAGTCCAGCAGCGCGCCCTCATGGTTGCTTTGGTGAAAGCGCAGCGCAAAGCCATGGCGCGCGCAGGCGGCGCTGCACAGCTTTTCCACGTCGGCCAGCGTGTGCATGCCGTACACGGCGGGCTCGCGCTGGCCCAGCAGGTTCAGGTTCGGGCCATTCAGCACAAAAACGGTTTTCACAAACAGGCACTCCGGGACGCTGCGCCTGCCACCCTGGCGGGCCAGAGGGGGGATTATGCGGTGCACCGAGGAGAGCAGCAGCTCCCTCTGGCGGTTTGGACAAACTGCTTGCATCCTTGCCCGGAGTTTGCGATAGTTGTATCGCTAAAAACCACGCAAGCGCGCCATGCCCATCTCAATCCGATTGCCCGATGACGTTGAAGCCCGGTTGAAGAAATTGGCCGCGCTGACCGGGCGCAGCAAGACCTATTACGCCACCGAGGCGATTTGCGAACACATCGACGACTTGGAGGACTTGTACTTGGCCGAGCGCGAGTTGGAAGCAATTCGTGCGGACAAGTCGCAAACCGTACCGCTCGAGGAAGTGATGAAACGCTATGGCATGGAAGATTGAGCTTTCGGCGCTGGCGCGGAAGAACCTTGATCAACTTGACCCACAAATTGCCCGGCGCATCCTGTCCTTTCTGCGTAAGCGCGTGGCCCCTCTGGACAATCCGCGCAGTCTGGGGGAAGCCCTTAAGGGTTCGCGCTTGGGTGAGTTCTGGAAGTACCGCGCAGGGGACTATCGCGTAATTGCTCACATTGAGGACGGCGCTTTGCGAATCCTGATCGTCAGGATCGGTAACCGGCGCGAGGTGTATCGCTGATACGAGATCGGGGGGCGCGGCGGACGGGCAGGCTGCTTGCGCAGATCCGGGCCGCATGCTGAATGGGAGAATGCGCCCCATGCTGCAATTTGACCTTCTCAAGACCGACCCCACCAGCCACGCGCGCCGCGGCGCGCTCACGCTGGGCCATGGCGTGGTGCAGACGCCGCTCTTCATGCCCGTGGGAACCTATGGCACCGTCAAGGGCGTGACGCCGCGCAGCCTGCATGAAATGGGCGCGCAGATCATTCTGGGAAATACCTTTCACCTGTGGATGCGCCCCGGGCTCGACGTGTTGCAAGGCTTTGGCGGCCTGCACGGCTTTGAAAAGTGGGACAAGCCCATCCTCACCGATTCCGGCGGCTTTCAGGTGTGGAGCCTGGGCGCCATGCGCAGGATCACCGAGGAGGGTGTGCATTTCGCCAGTCCGGTGAATGGCGACAAGCTCTTCCTGTCGCCCGAGCTGAGCATGCAGATCCAGACCGTGCTCGGCAGCGACGTCGTGATGCAGCTCGACGAATGCACCCCCTACGAGACCCGGGGGCAGCTGACGACCGAGGGCGAGGCGCGCCAGTCCATGGAAATGAGCCTGCGCTGGGCCAGGCGCAGCCAGGCGGAGTTCCTGCGCCTGAACAACCCGAATGCGCTCTTTGGCATCGTGCAGGGCGGCATGTACGAGAACCTGCGCGCCGAATCGCTCGCAGCCCTGGTGGCCATGGACTTTCCCGGCTACGCCATCGGCGGTGTGAGCGTGGGCGAGCCCAAGGAGGAGATGCTGCGCGTCATGGCGCACACGCCGCACCGGCTGCCCGCGCACAAGCCGCGCTACCTGATGGGAGTGGGAACGCCCGAGGATCTGCTCGAGGGCGTGGCCCAGGGCGTGGACATGTTCGACTGCGTGATGCCCACGCGCAATGCACGCAACGGCACGCTGTTCACCCGCTTTGGCGACCTGAAGATCCGCAACGCCCGCCACAGGGCCGACCAGCAGCCGCTGGACGGCAGTTGCTCCTGCTATGCCTGCGCGGGCCCGTCCGGTGTGCCCTGGGACCAGGGGGG
>NZ_AFAL01000491.1 GCF_000193225.1 Verminephrobacter aporrectodeae subsp. tuberculatae At4
ACGGGCTGCGCGAGCGTGCTCGGGGAAGCGATGCCAAAGCGCGTCCAGATCGGGTCGTCGTCGCTGTAGAGGAAGCTGGACGTGCAGGGGTCCAGGATGTTGCTGCATGTCTGCTGCCCGCCCGGGCGGATCCAGAGCGAGCCAAAGGTGTCAGCCGGGTAGGTTCTGCTGGGCAGCACGTACGTGCCGGCCTTGGAGGCAGTCCAGTCCAGTTCGGATGCGTTGTACCGGATCGTGTCGTGCTCGGGGGTGATGTACAGCTCCGAGACCACCTCGCTGCGCATTTGTGTTCCCGTGCGCAGGTCCGCATTCGTATTGCTCAGGGTGCCGGTGATGGCCACGTTGCGCATGGCGTTGATCGTGGAGCCATGGTTGCGCGCGGCCCCGTTGATCTGGATGCTGCCCAGGGAGAAGACCTGCGCGCCGTCGGTGTTGTGCAGCGCGCCGTGGAGCGTCACGTCCCCGCCGCGCGAGGCGATGACGGCGCCGCCGCCCGCACCGGCGCTGTTGTGGGTGGCGCCGGTGATGGCGATGCCGTCGCCGTAGATGCGGCCGGTGTTGTTCACCACGGCGGCGGTGATGCGCGTCAGGCCGTCCGTGCTATTGATCAGCCCCTGGTTGTTTACGTTGGCGCGCGCGCTGAGCGTGGTCGTGCGCGAGTCGATGGTGGCGCCGCTCTGGTTGTCTATGCTTTGCGCGCTCAGGCTCAGGTCGTCGCGCGTGCTCACGCGGCCCTGATTCGTGTAGCTGCCCGTGGTCGAGATGCTCAGCTTGCCGTTGCTGCTCACCGTGCCGGTGTTCAGGTAGTCGCCTTGCAACTGCAAATCCATGGCGCCATTGCTGGCCAGCACGCCGTCGGTGCCAAGCCGCGCGACCTTCAGCGTCATGCGCTGCTGCGCGTCCACGCGGCCCGCGGTATTCGTCAGCACCGGCGTGTCCATGGTGACGCTGTCACCGGCAATCTGGCCCTGGGTGTTGTCCAGACTGCGGCGCGCCTGCACGCTCGTCTCGTTCAGGCTGACGATGGCGCCGCGCGTGTTGTCGATAGTCGCGGAGCGGATGCTGGCGCTGCCCCCGGCGAGCAGGCCCGTGGTGTAGCTGCCGTTCTTGGTGTGGCTGTTGTCGATCGAGGTGGCGCTGACGCTCAGGTCCTGCGCGGCGTAAATCGTCCCGGAGTGGCTGTTGTCCAGCGCGGCGGCGCGCACGTCCAGGTCCGCGCCACTCAGGATGCTGCCGCCCTGGTTGTTCAGCGTTCCCCGCGTGCTGACCGAGCTATTGCCCTGGCCCAGCAGCGTGCCGCCCCGGTTGTCGATGCTGCTCGACTGGGTGACGTGCAGGCCGCCATTCGCGCCGACGTAGCCCGTCTGGTTGTCGATCACGCCGGCCGCGACGTGGATGGAGCCCTGGCTGACGATGCCGCGCGTGCTGCCGCTGCGCGTGTTCTTCAGGGCGTGGCCCTGGGTGTCGATGCGGACGCCGCCTGCGCCCGACTCGATCACCCCGGCGTCGTTGTCCAGGTCCAGGGTGGTCATGGACACCGAGTGGCTGCCGGAGATGACGCCGGCGCTGTTGTGCACGGCACCGCCGACGTGGACGTTCTGTCCGGTGACCTGGCCGCTGGTGTTGAGCAAGCTGCCGCTGCCGGCCTGCGCCGTGGTGCGGGTCGCGCCGGAGATCGTTGCGGACCGGTTGTCTATCCCTTCGGCCGTGATGCTCGCGGCCCCGGTATTCGCGATCAGGCGCCCGCCCGCGTTGTTCACACTGCCGCTCAGCTGGGCCGTGAGGTTGCGCCCGGCGACGATGCTGCGTCCCGCGTTGTCCAGCGAGCCGCCGCTGATGCGCACGTCGGTGGCCGCGCTCACCGTGCCGCTGGCGTTCGCGATGCTGCCGCCGCTCAGGCTGAGCGCGCCCTGCGTGCTGTACGTCTGCCCGCCCGCGTTGTTCAGGACGCCGCTGCCCGCGCTGACCGTGGCCTGGCCATTGGCCGCGATCACGCCATCCTGGTTGTTCACGCCGGTGCCGCGCACGCTCGCGTCGCCCGTGGCCTGCAGAGTCGCGCCCTGGTTGTGCAACTCGCCGCTGCCCGCGTCCAGCGTCAGGTTGCGCGCCGTGATGCGTCGGCCGGCCGTGCTCATGCCCTGGGAGCGCACCGTCAGGTCGCGCCCGAATTGGTATTCCTGCGCGGCGAAGTCGAAGTGCGCACCTTGCCCCAGAGTCAGGTCGCGCCCGGCCAGGGCCTGCATGCCCGCCGTGGTCCCGGCGCCCGTGCCGGTGGCGGTCAGGTCCTGTCCCGCGCGCAGATGGGCGTTGCCGAGGTGCAGCGCGCCGTTGCTCGCCACCACGCTGACGTCGCCCAGGCTCGTGATGCGCGCGCGCGTCGCGTCAATGCGGGTGCCGGTGACGGCGACCGACTGGTTCGCCGAGGCCGTGGCGTCCGTCAGGACGAACGCCGCGCCATTGAGCGCCACGGACTGCTCCGAGCGCCAATGGCTGCTCGCGGCGTCGAAGGCGCCCGTGCCTGCGTCGGCGCTGAGCGGGCCCGCTGCCTGCACGTCGGCCCGGTTGGCTTGCAGGCCCGTGGTGCGGGCGTCCAGCGCCGCGCCGGACCGGATGCTGGCGTCGTCGAGTTGCGCCGCGCCAGCGCGCAGGAGCATTCCCGCGCCGCTGCCGAAGGTCGAGCCAGTGGCCGTGAGCGCGCCGCCCTGGGTGTCCAGACTCAGGGCCGCACCGGCCACGGTGCTTGCGGCATGGCCCGTGTACGAGCTCACGGTGAGCGTTGCAGCGCCGGTCTGGGCGCTGATCCGGCCGCGGGTATTCGTGAGTGCAGCGCTGCGCAGGTCGAGCTGCTGCGCTGCCGTCAGCTGGCCGCTGGTGTTGTCCACCGCGCCTGCGGAGGCCAGGGTCAGATTCTTTCCGGCCTGTATCGTGCCGTTGTCGTTCGCCACCCCGCCGACGCCGGCTGTGGCGCTGGTGTCGCGGGTGCCGATGATGGCGCCGGACCGGTTGTCCAGCGCGTGCGCGGTGACGCTCGCGTCACGGCCCGCGGCGATGCGGCCCTGCGCGTTGGCGACGGCGCCCGTGGCGGCAATCCGCACGTCGTTGCCGCCCGAGATGTCGGAGCGGCTGTTGTCCACCGGGCCGGTGGCGGTGATGCGCAGGTCCGTGGCGGCGCTGATCACGCTGCCCGCGTCGCTGCCGTTGTCGCGGCTGTTGAGCAGCTCGCCCGTGCTCAGTTCCAGGCTGGACTGCGCGCTGCGGATCGTTCCGCGCCGGTTGTCGGTCCGGGTGGCGGCGTTGGCCTGCGCCGCGTTCAGCACCAGGGCGCCGTTGGCGGCGATCGTGCCGCCCGCGTTGTGCAGGCCCGTGGAACGCAGGTCGGCCGCGCCCACGGCCATGATGCTGCCCGCCGCGTTCCGGATCTCGCCCGCGCCCGCATTCGCGGAAAGATCCGCAGCAGAGGCAATCGTTGCGCCGTCGTTCCTCAGGCCCTGGCTTTGCAGCCGGATGGCGGTCCCGGTCGTGGCGGCGGCGCTCAGGCTGCCTGCCGTGTTGTCCAGTACGCCGCTGCCGGCGTCGAGGTCGATGGTCTGGGCGCTGACGCTGGCGTGGTGCACGTCGATGCCCCGCGTGGCGCTGAGCGTTGCGCTGCCGCCCGCTGCGATGTGCGCCTGGCCCGCGTTCACGGCCCCGGTCGCCGCTGCGCTGAGGTTGCCCTGCGCGTCGATGCGCGCCTCAAGCGCTTGCAGCGCCCCGGTGCGCAGGGTCGTATGCGTGCCACTGCTCAGCGTGGCACGGTTCAGTGTCGTGCTGCCTGCGCTCAGCGTGAGGGCCTGCCCGCTGCGGATCGTGCCGCCCGTGCCGTCGGTCTCGGCGTTCGCGTGCGCTTGGGCCGCGTCGATCGTGAGTGCACCATTCGCCGCGATCGTGCCGTCCACGGTGCGCAGGCCGGTCGAGCGGACGGTGGCCGCGCCAACGGCCAGAATCTTTCCCGCCGCGTTGCTGAGGTTTTCTGCGCGGGCGTCGATGGCCAGGTCTGCGTTCGCCGTGATCGTCGCCGCGTCGTTCACCAGACCCTGGCCTTTCAGGGTCATGGCCACTGCGGTGCTTGCGTGGGCGACCAAGTTGCCGGACGCATTGTTCAGGACGCCGCTGCCGGCGTCGAGATCGACGCGCTGCGCGCTGACGCTGCCGCCGTTGACGGCGATGCCCTGCGTCGCAGCGATGCCCGCGTTGCCGCCGGAGGCGATCCTTGCCCGGTCCGCGCTCACGGCGCCCCGCGCCGTCGCGCTGAAATGGCCCTGCGTGTCGATCTGCGCTTGGCTGGCTTGCAGCGCGTCCGTGCTCAGGGTCGTATTCGCGCCGCTGGTGAGGGTGGCGCCGTTCAGCGCGCTGGCACCCGCCGCGAGCGCGATGTCCTGGCCGGCCAGCAGCCGGGCCTTGTCCAGCGTTGCGGCGCCGCGGCCCACGTCGATTTGCAGCGCGCCGGTATTCGCCTGGAAGCTCGCGCTGTCCGCCGTCGCCTGCGTTCCCGTGAGCGCGACCTGGCCCTGCGCCAGCACGTTGGCCTGGTTCAGGCTGAGCGCGCCGGCGCGCAGGGTGACGCTGCCTTGCGTGCTGAGCAGCTTGCCTTGGTCGCCGCTGAACGCCTGGCCTTGGGTGTCGATGCTGAGCTGGCCTTCGGAAGCCAGCAGGCCACCGGTGTTGTTCATCGCGCCGCCGCTGAGGGCGAGCCCCGCGAGCGCGACGATGCGCCCGTCCTGGTTGTCCAGGTGCTGCAACCGTGCGCTCAGCGCGCCGCGGGCCTCGATGACCCCGGCCACGTTGGACAGGCTGCTCAGCGCGCCCGTGGGCGCGCTGATGCTGAGTGCGCTGCGCGTGCTGATGCGGCCCTGGTCGTTGCGCACCAGGCCATTGCCCACGGTGATGTCGAGTGCGCCGTTGGCGTCTACGGTGCCGCCCTGGTTATTCAGCGCTGCGCCCGTGAGGCTGGCCTGGCCGCCGGCAATGATCCGCCCGGCGGTGTTCGTGAGGGCGTCTTGCGCGCGGATGCGGACGTTGGCGCCGGCGTTCGTGAGCGCCCGGGACAGGTCCACGGCGCCGGTCGCAAGGACCTCGATATCCTGGCCCGCGAGCAGGCCCCTGGTGGGCGTTGCGTCCGCCAGCGGGGGGGTGCTGCCCGCCACGTTCACGTTGGCCGCATGCACGCGGATGGCGCCGCTGCGGCTTTGCAGCAGCAGGTCGGGCGCAGTCAGGTCACCGGAGGCGGCGTCCAGCGTGGCGTTGTTCCCCGCGCCCATGGAGGCGCCGCGGGCGCCGATGCCGACGGCAGTCACCTGGACCGTGTCGCCGGCCAGGACGGTGGCTTGGTCCAGGGTGGCCGCGCCGGTGCGGGCGCTGAGTTCGGCCTTGCCGCCGGCCGAGGCCGTCGCGCCGACGGCCGTGAGGCGCGCGCCGGAGAGCTTGAGATGCGCGTTGGTCTTGAGCGTCGCGGCGTCGGCGGACAGCGTGCCGCCTGCCTGAGCGCTCAGCGTCTGGAGCGCCGTCAGCTGCGCCGACCCCAGGCTGATTGCGCCGCCGGAGTTCAGGCTTACGCCCGCATCGCCCGTGATGCGGGCGTCGTCTGCCGCGATGCTGCCCGCGCTGAGCTGCACGTCACCGGCTTGCGCGCCTTGCGCGGCGAGGGTGGCGCTGCGCACGTTCAGTTCGCCCGACGCGTTCATGCTCAGGGTCTGGCCAGCCCGTATGTGCGCCGCGCTGGCGTCCACGTCGGCCGCGCCGGCCGTGAACCGGCCCTCGGTCTCCAGCGTGGCAGCGTCGGCAGTCAGGCGCCGGGTCACCAGGATGTCGAGCTGGCGTGTGCCGCTGATGCGGCCGCGCGTGGTATCGAGTGCCGTGGCCTGAACCTGGGCGGCGCCGCCTGCGCTGATCGTGCCGCTGGTGTTGCCCAAGGTGGCGGCGTGCAGCGTCGCGTTGCCGCCGGCGATGAGTTGGCCGGCCGTGTTGTCCAGGGTCTGGCCGGCGGTATTGATGTGCAAGTCCCGCCGGGTCTGGATGGTCCCGCCCTGGTTGTTCAGGGACATGCCCTGCAGGTTCAGCGCGCTGTCCGTGGACAGGGTGCCGTTGCGGTTGACGAGCGCGCTGGTCTGCATCTGCAGGGCACCGGCGACCAGGATCTTGCCGCCGGTGTTGTCGATGGCCTGCGTCCCCGCGTTCAAGCCGGCGTCTGCCGCAGAGGACAGCGTGCCCCCTGCGTTGTGGATGCCGTTCGCGCTGATGCTCAGCGCCGTGCCGCTGGTGGCCGTGGCGCTGATTTGGCCGCCGGCATTGCTCAGCGCGCCGCGGCCCGCGTTCAGGGTGACGCTCTGGCTGTCCACCTTGGCGTTGTCGGTGGTGATTCCCTGGCCCTGGGCCGCGATCTTGCTGCCGGCAAGCAGGGCGCCGCCCGTGACGTCGAGCGCGCCCTGGCTGGTGGCAGTCAGCTGGCCCTGCGCCGACCAGTTGCCGCCCGTGATGCTGCTGCCCGCGATCTGCACGTCGCCGTTGCTCGCCAGGGTGGCGCCCACGGCCTGCACCCCGGCGCTGCGGATCACGAGATCGCCGCCGGCGTTGACTGCCGCAGTGCCCAGCTGGGCGTCGCCGCTGCTTGTCAGGTCCATGGCAGCGCCGCTGCCCAGCTTCGCGCCCCGGGCTTGCAACTCGGTCGCGGTGACGGTCATCCGGCCACCCGCAGTCAGCGTGCCCGCTGCGCTATCCACCGTGCCTGCATGCACCGTCAGGTCCGCGCCGGCAAGCACGGTGCCGGCTGCGTTCTTCAGCGCGGCGCTGCCACTGTCCAGGAGCACCGAGCCGCCGGCTTGCAAAAGACCTGCCGTGTTGTCGATGGCTCGGCCGGGCGTGCGCACCGAGAGGTTGCCGGCCGTGACGATCGTTCCCTGGCTGTTGTCCAGCATGGTGCCGCTGATGCTCAGGTCGCCCCGGGTATGCAGGGTGCCGCCGTTGTTCGTCAGTCCCCCCAGGTTCGTCAGCGTGCCCGTGGTGCCCGTGAGCATGCCTTCCTGGTTGTTCAGCAGGCCCCCGCGGGCGTCCAGGGTGAGGCCGCCGTTGGCGCGCAGTTCACCGGACTGGTTGTCGATGCCGGTGGCGCGGACCGTGAGGGCATCGGCTGCCGCAGAGCTGGCCTGGATTTTTCCCGCTTGGTTGTCCAGTCTTGCGGTGCCTGCGTCGATGGATATCTTGTCCGCGCTCAGCGTCGCGCCGGCCGTGCTGATGCCCCGGCCCTGGAGTTGCACCTGCTGCTCGGCCGTGAGCCGGCTGTCGTCGAGCCGGATTTCAGCGCCGGCCCGGATGCGGGCCGTCTGCTTCGCGCCCAGCGTCGACGCGCGCATATCGACGCGGCTGCCCTGGACGCTCAGCGCCGCATTGCTGCTGATGTCTGCCGCATGCGCCGTGACGGCGCCCGGACTGGTGATCTGAACGTCGCCCAGGGCCGCAATCCGTGCGTTCCCCAACGCGGTTTCGCTGCCGGACACGCGGGTCTTCCCGTTCGCGGACACCGTAGTGCCGCTGATGTCCAGAGGGCCCTGGGACTCCAGGGTCACGTCGCCGCCCGCGCTCACGCCGGTGTCGGTCGCGCGCAGGGTCTGCGCCTGCACCGTGACGTTCCCGTTGGCTTGCAGTCGCTGCCCGGTCAGTTGCAGGCTGGTGGCCACGACCTGCAGGGAGCCGCCGGCCGAGAGCCGGCCCGCGGCGGCGCCGCGGTTCGTGACCGCAGCCGCCTGGATGCTCAGGTCACCGGGCGTATGCATCTGGCCACTGTTTTCCAGGCCCCCGGGCAGCACGAGCGCCAGGCTGCGCCCCGGCGCGGTCTGGGCGATGCTGCCGCTGTTGTCGATGCCCGGCGTGTCCAGTTCCAGGGTCTTGGCCTGCAGGGCACCGCTGTTCACCAGCTGCCCGGGAGCCACGATCGCCACATTGCCAGTGGCCAGGGTCTGGCCGGTCAGCGTGGTCCTGCCGGTGGACACGAGCCGCGTGTTGCCCGCGGAGTAGCTGTCCTTCAGAGTCAGGTCGCCGTTGACCGAGAGCAGCATGTTGCCCGCCGTGGTCGCCGAGCGCCCGACGCTGTTCACGCCCAAACCCTTTTCCGTGGCGATCAAATAGAGCTGCCCGGCGTACATGCCGCCCAGGGCCTTGATGTCCACGGCAAAGCGCGGCGCCGTGCCCGTGCCCTCGTGCGCGCTGGACTCCGGCAAGGCGCCGGGCGCGCCGTACAGCACGCGGTTGGCGCCGATCACGGACTGCAGGTTGTGCGCGTTGATCTGGCCTTCGACGACCAGGCCGCGCGCGTAGAGCTCCAACTGCTGCTGTTCGGTGGCGCTCAGGCCACCCGGGCCCACGTGGATCAGGCCCTGGCGAACGTCCAGGCCGGTGATGGCGTTGTCCGCGCCGAATTGCGGCCTGCCGGTGCTGAGCGTCGCGCGGTCGGTGTTCAGGAAGCCGCAGCCATCGCAGCTGATCCCGTTCGGATTGGCGATCACGACGTCGGCTCTCTGGCCGCCGACCTCGACGCTGCCCCCGAGCCGGCTGGTGTTCGGGCCAGCGACTTCGTTCAGGATGATGCGCGCCGGGGTCAGGCCCAGTTGCAGGTTGCCGGTGATCCAGCCGCCGATCCGGGTCTGCACGGTCCCGGTGCTGTTGTTCAGGATCAGGCCCTGGGGGCCGACATTGAACTGCTCGTATTGGTTGCGGCTGACGCCGGACTTGCTCGGCGGGGCGATCAGAACGATGGGGGTTCCGTTGGCGGCCGCATCGATCAGGGGCTTTTGCCCCGAGGGCGCGCCCGGCGTGGCCCGCAGCTGCGCGTAGGCGGGCGGCATGGCCAGCAGGGTCTGGGCCAGGAACAGGGCGCTGAACACCCGCGCTGTGCGGCGCAGCCAGGGCCGTGGCGCGGGCGTGCACCCGGCAGAAGAGCCGTTCAGATGCGGTTCGGTATGGCGATTCACAGTCGTTGTTCTTGGCATGGCTTCAGAAACTCTGGGTGAGCGAGAGATAGAGGTTGTGGCGCCGGCTGGCGAAGCCATCGGGCCGATACAGGGGGCTTGCCAGCGTGGCGCTGAACTGGGTTGCGCGCCAACGGCCGCGCAGGCCCAGCGCCAGGCCCGCCAATTTCTTGCCCGCGAGCAGGGCGTCGCTCGGCCCCCAGACGCGGCCGTAGTCGATGGCCAGGAACGCGCTGGTGTCCAGGTCATCGCGCAGCTTCACGGGCACGCTGAACTCGTTGCGCAGCACGAGGCCGTTCTCGGCCAGCAGCACGGCGTCGCCGTCGAAGCCGCGCACGCTGGAGCGCCCCCCGATGGCGATCTGGTCTACCGACAGCGTGGTGTTCCTCGTCTGCTGGGCGCGCAGGTTTGCGCTGTACTGAAGGGGGCGCCCGGCCAGACGGAAGTCGCTCGTGTACGCGCCGTTGAGCATCCAGATCTTGGGACGCAGCGTCAGCCCGCCATCTGCTGCCGTGCTGAAGTCTTCCTGGGCACGGTGCCAGGGCATGCCGCGCTTGTAGCCCAGGTCGAACTCGACGCTGGACTTGGCGAACAGCTGCTTGTAGCTGATGCCGGTTTCGAGATTGCTGGTGCGGCGGCGCTGGACGATGATTTCCACGTCGTCGAGGTAGCTCACGGCCCGGCGCGTGGACACGCTGGCGTAGAGCCCGAGCTTGGTACTCGCCGAGCGCCAGACCGTGCGCTGGAGCCGGGCTTCAGCGGTCTTGCTGCGCCCGCTGGAGAGAAATTGCGCGGTCGTTCCCTGCACGTGCTGCGCGAAGCGGCTGTTGCCGGCACTGAGGGTGAGCAGCTGGTAGCCCCAGGGGACGGTGTAGTTGACGCTCGCGCTCTGGCTATGGTGCGTGCCGGCGAACTGCTCGGCGTTGGTATTCAGACTGGCCGTGAATACGTCGTTCAGGCCCGCAGGGTTGTCGAAGGAGACGTTCGCCGAGAGCTGCGTGCGGCCCAGTTCGGCACCGCCGGAATTGTCCAGCGTCACACCCCCGCGCAGCCGGTCGCCACCATCCTGGCGCTCGATGTACACGATGCTGCTGCCAGGAATTTCGCCGGGCTCAAGCCGCGTGGTGACGCGCTGGCTGGGCAAGCGCTGCATGTTCTCGACGCCCTGCTCCAGATCCCGCAGGTTCACGATGTCACCGGCAGACAGGGGAAAGGCGTTGCGCCACGTGCCCCAGCGCTCGTCGGGTGCGGTGGACGTTTTCCGGGCATCGTCGGCGCGCACCATGCGAATGTCCACGGCACGACCGGCATCGATGTGAATCAGCAACTGGCCTGTCTGCAGGTTCTGCGGGGGCAAATCGACGCGGGTCGTGACGAGGCCCAGCTTGCGCAGCCTGTCATCGAGCGCACCCGCGATGGCGCTCAAGCCCTTCACGCCAATGCAGCCAGGCAGCTGCGGCAGGGCCGCATCCAGCAGCCAGGGGAAGCGGGCCGCGTCCTTGCCGACCAGCGACAGCGTGGTCACCGGCATGCAGGGGGTCTCCTGCGCCAACTCGGCCTGGGCGTCCGGGCTCTTTTCGGGCACCAGTTCGTCGGCCATGGGCTCCAGCGCCTTTTGCTGATCGCGGCTGCGTTCCTCCTGACGGCGCAGACCTTGCTCGATGATTTGCGCGGGGCTGAGCGCCGGCACTGCAACACCCGCTGGCGCCTGGGCCAGCGCTGCCAGCGGCCAGCAGCAGGGAACGCAACAGGCTGCCATGGCGCGCAGCAGCCAAGGGCCAAGGGACGCGGTGCCCTCCCTGGCACGGGCTACTCGTTCGTTGTAGTTCAAAGAAAATCCCTCCAGGTGGGTGTATTATTTATTGCCAAAACGAAACTATTGTAATTTATCGGCCAGCGGGCGCGCAAGCCCATCAACCGAAGTGAGGCGGGAAGTGGCGCGCTCCGGAAGGCTTAAAAGGGTTCACGCCGTGTTCGTGCAGGGCCCGCCAAACAGGAGCGGATGGCGCAGCAGGCAGGCCGCATCGGCCGCCGTCCGGCAGCCGCTCCCAGGTTCTGCCTGGGTCCTGGCGCTACGCGCCGTGGCTGGTGCACGGGGCGGGTGGGCCCGTCATGCACCGCCAAACGCCATCGCGGTCATCGCACGGGCGATCGAAGCGGAATGGGCCGGCAAGCCCCCTGGGCCTTCAGCGCAGGGCTGTATGAAATAAGAGACGACAACGGTCCTGACGACACGCAGCAGTCATCGCGGCGTGCTTGTCGCAGCAGGCGCGGGGCGTTCGCGCCGCAGCCCGGCGCAGGCATCGTGCGGCGCCAGGGCCGGTGTTTCGATGACCGTGTCGGCCTCGCCGTGGAGGGCGTCGGGCGCGGGCGCCGTGTGCGCGATCACCACCCGGGACCGCAGGCTGGCAGGCCAGTGGGTGGGCACGCCCAGGCTGCGCAGCGCGTGGCCGCTGCCGGCCAGCAGCACAACGGTCTGGCCAGGGCGCAGGGCCTCTTGCGCGGTCCGGGCCAGGCTGGCGTCGCGCGCGATCTGTACGCGGGCCATGGGGGCCAGCTGCGTTTCGGGCAGCAGCCCGCAATGGCCCTGGCGCAGCGCCTCGTACTGGCGCTGTAGCGCCGGGGCGGGAAGGTGCTGGTCCCAGGCGGCGTCGTCCATCGCGGCGCGCATCTGGCTGCGCGGCAGGTTGCCGCCGCGCACCGGCACGCCGGCGGCGACGGCGGCCATCACCACCGGGCCATGCACGCTCCAGGGCCAGGCGGCATCGTTCCATTGCAGCGCGGCCCGGGCCTGGGCCGCGCTGGCATGGCCCGGCAGGCCCCGGGTGCTGTGCCCGCGCTCGGCCATTTCGATGACCACCGCGGCCAGCTGCCCACGCGCCGCGAGCCATTGCACGGCTGCGCGTTGCAGGCGCTGGTGCTCGGCCGCGTCATGCTGCTCGCCGAGCAGCAGCACGTCGGCCGGGAGCAGGGCCTGCAGGCGCTCGGGCCAAGGGGCTGGCGGCGCAATGCCGGCGCAGCCGGCGAGCAGCGCGGCAAGCAGCGCCCGGCATGCGGGCCGCCAAGGGATGGGGAGGCAAGGCAACGGGGGTGCATCGCGCGATGCTATCTGCTCAAGACCATGGACCGCGACCTGCTCGCGCAGTCGATACGTCGCGCGGCCCGGGGCGATCCGGTGCTCAGCCCCGAGCGGATGGGCCCGCTGGTGGCAGCGTTCCGGGCGCAGGGCGCACCCGATGCGCAACCGGGCGCCAGCCTGCCCCCGCTGTCGCCGCGCGAGCAAGAGGTGCTGCGCGAGATTGCGCGCGGCGCAAGCAACAAGGCCATTGCGCGCACCCTCGATATCGCCGAGACCACGGTGAAGATCCACGTGCAGCACATCCTGCGCAAGGTGGATCGCCAGCGCGAATGCACGGCTGCGCAAATCATGCGTGCTTTCCCCTGGCCGTCAGCGTCATTCACACAGCGGCAGGGCTGCGCCCGGCCAGCCAGTCGCGTGCTTGCGTCTCGGTCTCCCAGCGCGTGGCGACAACCCGATAGGGATAGGGCGCGCGACCGGACGCGTTCCACCCCTGGGCCCTGCGCGTGAACGCACGCCGCAGCGTTTCGTCCGCCTCGATACGGATGGCGCCCAGACAGTAACGCTGTTGCTCGGTGAAGCGATCCCGGCTCCACTGCGCGCAGGTCGCCATGAAGCGCCCCGACTGGCGTGGGAATTCAACGCCATCCATCAGCAACACGAAGGGCTGCGCGCGTGCGTACAGGGATTCGAACTGCTCGATCATTCCGTTTGCCTGTTCGTCGGCCACCCGGTGCGGCATGTGCAGGCTGACCAATGGCCAGTGCCGTGTGTCGATGAATTCCTTCATGTGCGCCATTCCTTGTGACGAGCTGCCGAACCGGCACACGATCGGGGATGCGTGCAAGCCGGGGAGTGTGTATATGCGCCTGGTGCATGTCTGGAGCGGCTTCGGCACGCTCGCCTATCTGCTGCGCCCCCTACCCGCTGCTGCGCGCACGCCGCCTGGCGCGCTGATCCGCAGGGGCCGCGCGCCGCGCCGCTGTCCGGTGGTGGACAGTGGGCGCGGCAGGAACACCCATAGAATGCCGCATGCTCCAGCAACGCAGCCTCAAAACATTGACCCGCGCCGTGGGCGTTGGCCTGCACAGCGGCCAGCGCGTCGAACTGACGCTGCGGCCCGCGCAGCCGGACACGGGAATCGTGTTCCGGCGCGTGGACCTGCCCCAGCCCGTGGACATTCCGGCGCGGGCCGAGGCCGTGGTGGACACCCGGCTCGCGTCCACCATCGCCGCGGGCAGCGCCAAGGTGCATACGGTGGAGCATCTGATGTCGGCCTGCGCGGGCCTGGGCATCGACAACCTCTACGTGGACATCACCGCCGATGAAGTGCCCATCCTCGACGGGTCCTCGGCGTCCTTCGTGTTCCTGCTCCAGAGCGCGGGAATCGAACTGCAAAACGCCCCCCGGCGCTTTATCCGCGTGACACGCCCCGTGGAGGTGCGCGAGGACGCGGGCAGCAGCCCGGACGCCACGACGAAATGGGCGCGCCTGACTCCCTACCACGGCTACAAGCTGAGCTTCGAGATCGACTTCGACCACCCGGCCGTCGATTGCACGGGCCAGCGCGTGGAATTCGACCTGGGGCAGGGCAATTACAGCCGCGACATTGCGCGCGCGCGCACCTTCGGCTTCACGCGCGACGTGGAGATGCTGCGCGCCAACGGCCTGGCGCTCGGCGGGGGGCTGGACAACGCCGTCGTGATGGACGACTACAAGGTGCTCAACAGCGGGGGGTTGCGCTACGACGACGAATTCGTCAAGCACAAGATCCTCGACGCCATGGGCGACCTGTACCTCATCGGCCGGCCCCTGCTCGCCGCGTACAGCGCGTTCCGCTCCGGCCATGCGATGAACAACCTGCTGCTGCGCACCTTGCTCGTCCGGCGCGACGCCTGGGAACTCGTCACCTTCGACGACGAGCGCCAGGCCCCGGGCGGCTTCGCGCGCCCCGCCCGCGCCTGGTAATCCCCGCGATGCTGATTTTTCGCTGGCTGACCATGCTGCTGCTGCTCGCGGCCGCCGTGTCCTTTGCGTTCTACGCGGGAACGGGCCAGCCCCGCTACAAGCGGATGGGGCTGGTGATCCTGAAATGGACGGTGACCGCGATCGTCTTCTTCTTCGCGGTGGTCCTCATCGGGCGCCTTGCCTAGTGGCCTGCCCTGCGACTAGCCGCGTGCGTTCGCGTTCTGCGTGAAGCGAAGAACCATCACCCTCGAGGACGTGGCCGTGGCCGCGAGTGTCTCGCGTGCGACGGCTGCGCGGGCGCTGAGCCACTATGGCTACGTCGGCGACGAGACGGCGACGCGCGTGCAGGAAGCTGCGGACCGGCTGGGCTACCGCGCGAACCGGGTCGCGCAGGCGCTGCGCAGCGGGCAATTGCCGATCGCCGGTTTCATTCCGGGCGACATCCAGAACCCCTTCTTCGCCGGCATCGCGCACGACCTCGAAGTCGAACTGCGCAAGCACGGGCACAACCTGCTGATCGCCAGCAGCGGGGACAACGCGGCGCAGGAGCGGGAGTTGCTGGAGAGCCTGCGCGCGCTCGGCCTGTGCGGTTTCGTACTCACCCCGGCGTCGGCGGCGAGCAGCCAGCACATCGCGAAACTGGCGCGCGATGGCGTTCCCTGCGTGCTCATCGACCGGGTGGCCAAGGGCGCGCGCTGCGACAGCATCGTCGTCGACAACGTGGGCGGCGCGCGCGCGGCCGTCGATTACCTGGTCGCCAACGGCCACCGGCGCATCGGCTTTCTGCGCGACGATTCGCAGATCTTCACCGCCCAGGAGCGCCTCGCCGGCTATCTGCGCGCGCTCACCGGGCACGGCATCGTCCCGGAGAAGCAACTGATCGCCAGGTCGCGCTCGGTCGTGGAGCACGCCATCGCCGCCACCACCCGCTTGTTCCGCCGCCGCAACAAACCGACGGCCCTGTTCACCGTGGACAGCCTGATGACCCAGGGCGCGCTGCTCGGGCTGCGCGCCATGGGGCTGCAAGTCCCCCACGACGTGTCGCTGATCGGCTTTGACGACTTCAGCCTGGCCACCTTCACCGACCCGCAGATCACGGTAGTCGCGCAGCCGACGGCCGAGATCGGAGCGCTCGCGGCGCGCCTGCTCATCGAGCGTCTCGCAGGGGACATGGCGGACCCGCAGCACATACGCTTTCCCACCCAACTCATCGTTCGCGGCTCCGTTTCCTGCCCTCCCGCGCGCTGAGCTGCGCTGCGCGGAGGCTGAGCCCGCGGGCCGTGTCACGCAGCTTCCAGTTCCCGGGACTTGCCGACTTGTCGGGCACGCCGTTCGTGTGTTAATTTGTGTGTGAGATCGATCTCACACCGAAATCACACCAAAACGCAAGGAGTCCGAGAATGCTGCACTTCGACCGCGACCGCTTCCTGCGGATCCAAAGCCATGCCCTGTGCATCGCCGAGCAGGCGCGCCCGCTGATGCGCAGGCTGCTTGCGGACGGCGTCGAGCGGCTGTTCTTCATGGGAACGGGCGGCGTGCAACTGCTGACCTTGCCGGCCATCGAAATCGCCCAGCGCCTCTCGACCTTCCCGGTGAGCGCGCAGTTCCCGGCGCAGGTGGTGCTCGATCCACCGGCCGGCCTGGATTCCAGGGCGCTGGTGGTGCTGCCCTCGCTGTCCGGTACCACCCGCGAGAGCGTGGAACTGCTCGCCGTTCTCAAGGCGCGCGGGGTGCGCAGCTTCTCGCTCACCGGCCACCAGGACACCCCGCTGGGGCGCGGCGCGGAGTACAACTTCAGCAACTTCGCCGAGGACGACACCTCGTGCGAATCCTTCTATCTGCAAACGCTGATCATCGTTCTGGCGCTGCTCGCCGAGCGCGGCGAGTTCGACGGCTTGGACGCGGTGCTGCGGGAACTCGGGCAGTTGCCGCAGGCGCTGGTCGAGGCCAAGCAAGCCTTCGAGCCCGACGCTGCGCGCCTGGCGGCAGAGATCCGGGACGAGCGCTACCACATCTTCACCGGGGCTGGCTCGGTATGGCCGCAGGCGCATTACTACGGCATGTGCATCCTCGAAGAGATGCAGTGGATCCGCACCCGCCCGGTCCACGCCGCCGACTTCTTCCACGGAACGCTGGAACTGATCGAGCCCGGGGTCAGCGTCTTCGTCTTCAAAGGCGAGGACCGCCTGCGGCCGCTGTGCGAGCGCGTCGAGAACTTCGTGCGCCGCTACACCGAGCGCGTCCACGTGCTCGATTCCGCCGCCGCGGCCCTGCCCGGCATCTCGCCGCAGCTGCGCGAGCTGCTCTCGCCGATCGTGCTCGCGACCCAGCTCGAGCGGCTCAGCGCCCATCTGGCCGTGCTGCGCAAGCATCCGCTCACGACCCGCCGCTACTACAAGCGCGTCGAATACTGATCGGCCCGCGCAACGGATCAAGGAACGGACCCAAGGAGCAACGCATGCACCGCGCACTACCCATCGTGGCGTTCGCACTCAGCCTGGCGGCCAGCCCGGGCGAATGCGGCGAGGCCGTCGTGGCCGACCCCGACGCCCAGGTCGAATACAGCGGCACGCTGTCGATCCTGACCAAGTTCGGCATGCAGCAGCTCGCGCCCTACTTCGTCGGCGTCGCCAAGGAGTACGAGAAACGGCATCCCGGCGTGAAGATCGAGCTGATCCAGGAGAGCGACGAAAGCATCAAGGGCAAGACCCGGACGCTCGTCGCCGCCAACGCCCTGCCGGACATCTACTTCTCCTGGCCCGGCAGCTGGGGCAGGAACTTCGTGCGCAGCCACCGGGCGGTAGACCTCTCCAGACTGCTCGGCCCGGAGACCGCCTGGGGCAAGACCCTGGCGCCTGCCGCCGTCAGGGCCTTTGAATACAACGGCAGGTTCTACGGCATTCCGCTCTACCTGGACGCCAAGTTCATGGGCTACAACAAGTCGATCTTCAAAAAGGCCGGCGTTGCCGTGCCGGGCAGTCTGGAGCAACTCGTCGCCAGCTGCGCTGACTTGCGCAAGGCCGGAATCCCTCCGATCGCGCTGGGCAACAAAGAGGGCTGGCCAGCGCTGCACTTCGTCGGCCAGCTGCTCGTGTACAACGTTCCCCGCGCCACGCTGGAGCGCGACTTCGACCCCGCCAAGGCGCGGTTCGACGACCCCGGCTACGTGCTCTCGCTCCAGCAGTTCAAGCAGCTTGCCGACCACTGCACCGACGGCGTCGCGGTGAACGGCAGCTCCTACGCGGCGGCGCTGCAAAAATTCAGCAACGCCGACGCGGCGATGTACTACCAGGAGATCATCGAGTTCGATCAGAGCGCCGTCGCCGGCACCCGGCTGCGGCCTGCCGATTTCGGCTTCTTCCGCCTGCCGCCGCCCGCCGGCGCCCAGGGCGACGTGAACGCGATCGAAGGCGCACCCGAGGGCTACATGCTCAACGCCAGCTCGAAGAAGATCCCGCTGGCCATCGACTTCATGAAGTTCCTGACCGCGCCGGACCATGCCAGGCGGCTCTCGGCCCCGCCCTACGGCCAGCCCAGCGCGACCATCGGCGGCGCTTCGGCCAGCGACATGACCCCCGCCGTGGTCGCCGGCCTCCAGGAGATCGCCGCGGCGAGTTATCTGATGCCCTGGCTCGACACCGCGAACTCGCCGCGGGTCGCCGCCGCATGGCTGTCCAGCCTGCAAGCGCTGCTCGGCGGCAGCATGGACGCGCACGCGGTGATGGGCGCGGTGAAGAAGGCCTCGGCAGCGGATGCCAAGCACCCGTGACACCGGGCGCCCGCTGCTGCGCGGCTGGCCGTCCCTGCGCTGGGTTGCGCTCGCGCTCATCCTCGTGGGCGGGTTCGTCTACTACCCGATTGCCGACAATTTCATCGTCAGCATGACCCGGCAAGACATCTACAGCGGCGAGGTCGCGTACGTCGGCGCGGAGAATTACCGCCGGCTGCTCGATGACCCGGTGGCCTGGACGGCGCTGCGCAACAACGTGCTCTACGCCGCCATCTCGGTGCTGTTCCAGGTGTTCGCCGCGTTCGTGCTCGCAGCCATCGTCGAGGGGCTGGAGAACGAGCGCTGGCGGCGCTTCTGGCGCGCGGTGTATTTCATTCCTTCGGCGATTTCGGTCACCGTCGCCGGCCTGCTCTTTTATTTCATCTACGAGCCCAGGACCGGTCTGCTCGACGGCGCGCTGAGCATGCTCGGGCTCGGCGCCCTCATACGGCCCTGGCTGGGCAGCGAGCAGACGGCGCTCTACGCCGTCATCGCGATGAGCCAATGGCAGGGCTTTGGCTATTGCAGCCTGCTGTTCGGCCTGGCCATGCAGAAGATCCCGCGCGAGATCTACGACGCCAGCACCATGGACGGGGCCGGGCCGCTGCGCAGGCTCTGGAGCATCACCTTCCCGATGACACGCGAGATGACCGGCCTGATGCTCATCGTGACCGTGACCGGCGCCTTCCAGGTGTTCAACGAAGTCATGGTCATGACCGCCGGCGGGCCGAACAATTCGAGCCAGGTGCTCGGCACCTGGCTCTACCAGCAGGGCTTCATGCAGAACGACTTCGGCTACGGCGCGGCGATCGCGGCGGTGATCTTCGCCATCACCCTGGGCAGCGGCATGGCGCAGCTGTGGTACACGAAGCGGCGCAGGGTGCGGCCGTGAACACGCCCGGGAGCATCCTCATCGGCAAGACCCTGCTGCCCGCCCTGCTCGTGTGCCTGGGAATCGTCGTGCTGTACCCGCTGGTATGGATGGTGCTCAACGGCTTCAAGGACAACGCACTCATCTTTGGCCAGCCCTTTGCGCTGCCGACCCACTGGAACTGGGGCAACTACGTACAGGCATGGAACCAGGGTGTGCGCGACTATCTCACGGTCAGCATCCTCGTCACGGCAACGTCCGGGCTGTGCACGGTGCTCATCAGCGCCTGGACCGCGTATGGCCTGACGCGCTCGCGCATGCCGCTCAAGCCGCTGGCCACGGGCCTCGTGCTCGGCGGCCTGATGCTCAGCCCGACGGTGGCGCTGATCCCGCTCGTGAAGATGCTGCAAGCCCTGGGGCTGTACAACACCTACTGGGCGCTGATCGTCCTCTACACCGCCTTCCGGGTGCCGTTTGCCACCTTCCTCATCCGCGCCTGGATGCTCGACTTGCCGCGCGACCTCGACGAGGCGGCGAGCATGGACGGCGCCACCGAGGGGCAAATCTTCTGGCGCATCATTCTTCCGCTGTGCCGGCCAATCATCATCTCCTGCGTGATCCTGCACGTGCTGTTCGCGTGGAACGAGTATTTGTTCGCGATGATCTTCACCAGCGGCGCGGACATGCAGACATTGCCCGTCGGCCTGACGTCGATCATGGCCCGGCACGGCACGAACTACGCCGTGGTCTTCGCGGCGATGAGTCTCTCGGCGCTGCCCATGGTCGGCGTCTTCTTCGCCGCGCAGCGCTATTTCATCCGCGGACTCGCCGAAGGCATCGGCAAGTAAGGCGCGCACCATCATCGTGGCAGCAAGGAGCAGCATGACCCGGACAACCGACCCCGTGCGCGCGCGCGCCAAGCTGGTGGCAATAGGCGATAACTGCCTCGACGCCTTCGTCAACAAAAACGTGCTCACGGTCGGCGGCAACGCGCTCAACGTCGCCGTGTACTGGCGGCGGGCGGGCTGGGACGCTGGCTACTTCGGCGCCGTGGGACGTGATCCCGAAGGCGATCTGCTGCTCACCGAAATCGCAGCGGCCGGCCTGGACCCGGAGCACGTCGAGCGGCGCTGCGGCGACACGGCGGTCACGCTGCTGTGCGACGACGCGGGCGAGCGGCGCTTTCTGCTCGAGGCCTTCGGCGTCGGCGCGCACTACATGCCATCGCCGCAGCGCTACGCCCAGGCCGCGGCAGCCGACTGGGTGCATCTGGGAACGAACGCCAACCCGGAGCTCGTGCGCCGGCTCGTTGCCGACGCCGTGCCGTTCAGCATCGACCTGTCAACCGCCCCCCGGCCCTGCCGCTGGACGGCGTCCCGCTGGTCTTTGGCTCCGCCAAGGAGCCCGTGGAGCCGCTGCTTGCCGCCCTGCGTGCGGCGGGGGCCCGGCAGGTCGTGCTCACCTGCGGTCGGGCGGGCGCGTACTTCCACGACGGCACGCGCTTGCGGCACGTTGCCGCCGTCCCCGTCGAGGTCGTGGACACCTGCGGCGCCGGCGACAGCTTTATCGCCGCCTTCCTCACGGCCTGGCACTTCGGGGACGGGGACCGCGACGCCGACCGGGCGCTCGCGCAGGCGGCCCACGCCGCGGCCCGCACCTGCACCCATCTGGGCGGCTTTCCACAGGCGCTGCGTCCGCTACCGGACTGGTTCCCGGCAAAGTACGCGGGCGTCATCCAGGCACAGGCAGGGCAGGGGGGCTGACATGGCGCCGATCCGCTTGCGCACACCCGCCATCGCCGCCCCGGGCGAGCGCTCATTCTGGCTACAGGACATTGCCGCCGCAGCGGTCACGCCGCCGCTGGTCGGCAGCGCGTGCACCGACGTTGCCATCGTCGGCGGCGGCTATACCGGGCTCTGGACGGCGCTGCGCATCCGGGAAGCCGCCCCGGGAATGCGGATCACGATCCTCGAAGCCGACTTTTGCGGATCGGGCGCATCGGGACGCAACGGGGGGCAACTGCATTCCTGGTACGCCGAGATCGACCGCCTCAGCGCCGTCGTGGGCCTCGACGAGGCGCTGCGCCTTTGCGCCGGTACGGTCGAGGCCATCGACGAGCTGGTGGAACTACAGCGCAGCGGCAGCATCGCCATGGACCTGCGGCTCGGCGGCTGGATGTGGACTGCGAGCGCGCGTGCGCAGGAGGGCGCGTGGACGCGCGCCGTGCAAATCACCGCCGCCGCCGGCGCCGCGCGCTTTCGCACGCTCACCGCGGCGGAGATCGCCAGGCGCTGCGGATCCCCGGTCTCCTACGCCGGCGTCGTCGAGGAGCATGCCGGCACCGTCCACCCCGCCAAGCTCGCTCGCGGCCTGCGCGACCTGGCCCTCGCCCGGGGCGTCGAAATCCATGAAAGCAGCCCCGTGCGCGATATTTCTCCAGGGCCGCCGGCGACGCTGCGCACCGCGCGCGGCGAACTGCGCGCGCAGAAGGTGGTGCTTGCCGCGAACGCCTGGCTCGCGGCGCTGCCGCAGCTGCGGCGCCATCTCTACGTCGTGGACAGCCAGCTGATCGCGACCGAGCCCATCGCCGACCGGCTCGACCAAATGGGCTGGGAGCCGGGCCTGGCGATCTGCGACGCGCAGCAGCAGGTGCTCTACTACCAGCGCAGCCGCTCGGGGCGCGTGGTGTTTGGCCGCGGCAGCGGGGGCATCGCGTTCCGGGGAGATTTCGGTGCAGGCTTCAACCGCCATCCGGAGCGTGGCCAGCACAATGTCCGCGAACTGCACCGCGTCTACCCGGGCCTCGCCGGCGTGCGCGTGGACCACGACTGGGCCGGACCCATCGACTGCGTGCCCGAGCAGGTCCCGGTCTTCGACCACCTCGCGGGCCATCCGGACATCGTCTTCGGCATGGGCTTCAACGGCTCGGGAATCGCCCAGACGCCGGTCGCCGGGCGCATCCTCGCGAGTCTGGTGCTCGGGCGCAAGGACGCCTGGAGTCGCAGCGGTCTGGTGGGCCTCGCGCGGCGCGCGCGCCTGCCGCCTGAACCATGGCGCTACGTTGGCGCGCAGCTGGTGCGGCAGGCCATCCGCTGCAAGAACGACGCCGAAATCCGCAACGCAGGCGCGCCGGCCTGGACCCGGCTCGCGCTGCGCCTCATGCCCGGGAGTCGCGGGGATCGCTGATGCGCCGGTGCCGGAGTCCCTCCCCGAGGGAGATCGGCTGGCTTCAGAACCAGAGCCCGCCAGGCGGCAGATCCGGCGCCTGCCCGGTGATGGACAGCGGCATATGCGCTGCGGCGCCGGGCGCGGTGATGACGCCGTCGGCTTGGCCGTCGGCGTCGAACGGCCCGCCATCGGTGATCGAGAAGTCCAGCCGCAGCCGCCCGCCCTCGTTCACCATCTTGCCGC
>NZ_AFAL01000490.1 GCF_000193225.1 Verminephrobacter aporrectodeae subsp. tuberculatae At4
CCGACGCCAATGCCCAGCAGGGCGTCGATGCACAGGTCGCAGGCCCGGAGGCCATCGGGCGCGGCGTCGGCCCATTGCACTGCGGGGGTGGCCCGGGCGCGCTGCCAGGCGGCCTGCGCGTCGGCAGGGGCCGCGTCGGGGCGACCCAGCCAGGTCAGCACCACCTGGCGCCCATTGCGTTGCAGGTGCCGGGCCGCCTCCAGGCCGTCGCCGCCGTTGTTTCCGGGGCCGCATGCAATCCATACCGTGCGGGCATGCGGCGCCAGTGCCTGCGCCAGCTGCGCGAGCGCAAGGCCTGCGCGCTGCATCAGCGTGTGCGCGGGCAGCACGGCTGCGGCCGCATGCTCGATGCGGCGTGTCGCGGCGGTATCGAACAGGGGATGGGGCTGGTGCGGGCTGATGCGCTGCATGGCGGGCCGTGGGGGAGGGCTTGCTGCTATTGTTTTTGCGGTATCGGTGGTGTCGATGGTATCGGCCCGACCGGCAGTTCCCCCGGCGCAGCGCTGGCGGTTGCGAGTGGGCTCGGGGAGGAGCATGGGCGTGCTAGAATCTCCGGGTTTTGCTGGATGCTGCCCCATGCCCCCAAGGGTAGGGGGGCGGGGCTGTGCAAGCTGGCAATGTCCGATGAGGGGCAGTGCGCTACGCGAGCCCGGACGAGTGCATGCGCGGCGGCCGCGGCAAAACCAATCGCAAACCAGCCCCGGAAAGGTGTTGCGTCTGTCGTGCCGAGCACCGACAGCGCAAGTATTGGGGCTGGATTTCAGACCCAACCTTTGGAGTGTTTTTTTATGCAAGTCACCATGCGCGAAATGCTGGAGGCCGGTGTCCATTTCGGTCACCAGACCCGCTTCTGGAACCCCAAGATGGCCCCCTACATCTTTGGCCATCGCAACAAGATCCACATCATCAACCTGGAAAAGTCGCTGCCGCTGTTCCAGGAGGCGCAGAAGTTCGTCAGGCAACTGGCCGCCAACCGCGGCACCATCCTGATGGTGGGAACGAAGCGCCAGGCGCGTGAAATCCTGGCCACCGAGGCGCAGCGCGCCGGCGTGCCCTTCGTTGACCAGCGCTGGCTCGGCGGCATGCTGACGAATTTCAAGACCGTCAAGACCTCGATCAAGCGCTTGAAGGACATGAAGACGCAGCAGGAAGCCGGCCTCGACAGCCTGAGCAAGAAGGAGCAGCTGACGTTCTCGCGCGAGATCGAGAAGCTGGAAAAGGACATTGGCGGAATCCAGGACATGGCGGTGCTGCCCGACGCCATCTTCATCATCGACGTGGGCTTTCACAAGATCGCCGTGGCCGAAGCCAAGAAGCTCGGCATTCCGATGATCGGCGTGGTCGATACCAACCATTCGCCCGAGGGCATCGACTACGTGATCCCGGGCAACGACGACTCGGCCAAGGCGGTGACGCTGTACGCGCGCGGGATCGCCGACGCGATCGTCGATGGCCGTGCGAACGCGGTCAACGAAGTGGTCAAGGCCATCGTGTCCGAGAACTCCGACGAATTCGTCGAGGTGCAGGAGCCCGCGGTCTGATCTCCCGGCTGCGCGCTGCGTCGCAAACCAAACCAAAGTGGGGCTGGTGAGCCCCTTTTTTTCAGCCCGGATCCAGACCGGGTCCGATTCAACCGACAAGGAAGGAATACGACATGATGGCTGCAATTACTGCAAGCATGGTCGCCGAACTGCGCGGCAAGACCGACGCGCCCATGATGGAATGCAAGAAGGCGCTGACCGAGGCGGGTGGCGACATGCTCAAGGCCGAGGAACTGCTGCGCGTCAAGCTCGGCACCAAGGCGGGCAAGGCGGCGTCGCGCATCACCGCCGAGGGTG
This sequence comes from Verminephrobacter aporrectodeae subsp. tuberculatae At4, assembly GCF_000193225.1. Lineage (GTDB taxonomy): Bacteria > Pseudomonadota > Gammaproteobacteria > Burkholderiales > Burkholderiaceae_C > Acidovorax > Acidovorax aporrectodeae. The sequence continues at coordinate 1,839 of NZ_AFAL01000490.1, forward strand.
TGGTGGCCTGCCATATCAGCGACGCCGGCGATGGCACCCGGGGCGCCCTGATCGAGGTGAATAGCGAAACCGACTTCGTGAGCAAGAACGACAGCTTCATTGCGCTGGCCCGGGCCGCAGCCGAACTGGTCGCCCGGCACCGGCCCGCGGATATCGCCGCGCTCGGCGCGCTGGCCTACGCGCAGGACGGGTTCGGTCCGACGCTGGAGGACGTGCGCCGGGGCCTCGTCGGCAAGATCGGCGAGAACATGTCGTTTCGCCGCTTCGAATACTTTGGCAGCGGTGACCGGCTGACCTCGTACCTGCACGGCACGCGCATCGGTGTCGTGGTCGCATTCGACGGCGATGAAACCGCCGCCCGGGACGTGGCCATGCATATCGCCGCGATGAAGCCCGTGGCCCTGACCAGCGCGCAGGTGCCCGCCGCGCTGATCGACAAGGAGCGCGCGGTGGCAAGTGCCAAGGCCGCGGAAGACAAGGCCCGGGCCGAGGCCGAGGGCCGGCCCGGGCAGTCCGACGAAATCGTCGCCAAGCGCATCGAAGGCGGCGTGCAGAAGTACCTCAAGGAGGTCGCGCTGTTCGAGCAGGCTTTCGTGAAGAACGACAAGCAGACCGTGGCGCAGATGCTCAGGGCCGCCGGCACCACGGTCAAGGGCTTCACGCTCTACGTCGTGGGCGAGGGCATCGAGAAGAAGGTCGACGATTTCGCCGCCGAAGTGGCCGCCCAAGTCGCTGCCGCGAAGGCCGCCGCCTGATCGTCCCCGTCCCGCCCCGCCACCGGAGAAATTTGCCATGCCGCACGCCGCACCAGTCCACAAGCGCATCTTGCTCAAGCTGTCTGGCGAGGCGCTGATGGGCGACGACGCTTTCGGCATCAACCGCGCGACCATCGTGCGCGTGGTCGAGGAGATCGCCGAAGTCACGCGCCTGGGTGTCCAACTGGCGGTGGTCATCGGCGGGGGCAATATTTTTCGTGGCGTGGCCGGGGGCTCGGTCGGAATGGACCGCGCAACGGCCGACTACATGGGCATGCTCGCCACCGTGATGAACGCGCTGGCGTTGGCCGACGCGATGGACAAGCAGGGTCTGGTGGCGCGGGTGATGTCGGCCATCGGCATCGAGCAGGTGGTCGAACCCTACGTGCGGCCCAAGGCCCTGCAGTATCTCGAAGAAGGCAAGGTCGTCGTGTTTGCCGCGGGAACGGGCAACCCGTTTTTCACCACCGATACCGCAGCCGCGCTGCGCGGCGCGGAAATCGGCGCCGAGGTGGTGCTCAAGGCGACCAAGGTGGACGGCGTTTATACTGCCGACCCCCAGAAGGACCCCAAGGCCACGCGCTACACGAAGCTCAGCTTCGACGAGGCCATGGCGCGCAATCTGGGCATCATGGACGCGACCGCGTTCGCTCTGTGCCGTGACCAGAAACTGCCCGTGCGGGTGTTCTCCATCGTCAAACATGGCGCCTTCCAGCGCGTGGTGATGGGAGAAGACGAAGGTACGCTGGTCTACGCCTGACCACCTGCATGGGGTCGCCGTTCCCGAGGAGAAAAAATGACGCTTGCCGAAATCAAGAAAACCGTGGAAACCAGGATGGACCAGTCCATCACGGCGTTCAAGAGCAATCTGCAGAAAATCCGCACGGGCCGCGCCAACCCGGCGTTGCTCGACACGGTGCAGGTCGAGTACTACGGCGCGCTCGTGCCCCTGAGCCAGGTCGCGAACGTGGCGCTGATCGACGCGCGCACCATCAGCGTGCAGCCCTGGGAAAAGGGCCTGGGCGCGAAGATCGAAAAGGCCATCCGGGAGAGCGAGCTGGGCCTGAATCCGGCTTCGGTGGGCGATCTGATCCGCGTTCCCATGCCGCCCATGAGCGAGGAGCGCCGCAAGGAAATGACCCGGCTGGCGCGCACCGAGGGCGAGAGCGCCAAGATCGCCGTGCGCAACCTGCGCCGTGACGCGAACGAATCCGTGAAGAAGCTGGTGCGCGACAAGCTGGCGTCGGAGGACGAGCAAAAGCGCGCCGAGGCCGACGTGCAGAAGTTCACCGACCGGCACATCGCCGAGATCGACGCGTTGGTGGTGGCCAAGGAGCAGGAAATCATGGCCGTCTGAAGGCCCTCATCGGTTCTCACGACAAGCATCGTTCTCCATGTCCGTACCGCCGCAGGGGGGCCCGCGCCACATTGCCATCGTCATGGACGGCAATGGCCGCTGGGCCACGCGCCGCTTTCTGCCGCGCCTGGAGGGACACCGGCAGGGGGTAGACACCCTGCGCCGTTGCGCGCGTGCCTGCGCGCAGCGCGGCGTGGCGGTGCTGACCGTGTTTGCTTTCTCTTGCGAAAACTGGGGCCGTCCTGCCGAGGAGGTCTCCGGCCTCATGGAACTGCTGGTCCAGGCCTTGGCGCGCGAAGTGCCGCAACTCCAGCGCGACGGTGTGCGTCTGTACTTCGTGGGCGAGCGCGAGGGCCTGTCGCCCAAGGTGTGCGCCGGTCTGGCGCAGGCGCAGGCGGCGACGGCGGAAAACTCCCGCCTGGTGCTCAACGTCTGTTTCAACTATGGCGGCCGCTGGGACATCGCGCAGGCCGCCGCGGCGCTCGCGGCGCGCGGCGAGCCGATTACCGAGGCCAGCCTGCACGGCGCGCTGGGGCTGGCGCACGTGTCCGACCCGGACCTGCTGATCCGCACCGGGGGCGAGATGCGCATCAGCAACTTCCTGCTGTGGCAGGCCGCATACTCCGAGCTGTTCTTCAGCGACCGGCTGTGGCCGGACTTCGACGAACCGGCGCTGGACGAAGCGCTTGCGGCCTTCCGGGGACGCGAGCGCCGTTTTGGCAAAACTTCCGAACAACTGCTGTCCGTGCACTCCTGCTGATTCCCCTGATTCCGTGTAGCCGTCGCGCAAATACCTGCATATGAAACCGCGTTTCCGCACCCATGGTGGCGTTGCATTCCCCCGCGCTGGCTCCGGCCAGCGCGGGGATTTGCGCCTCGCCCCGGGCGCGAATGCCCCGACCTCATTGCGTGCAACTGTTTACGGGGCAGCGCACTGATCGGGCTAAAAAGGCTCCATGCTCAAACAGCGCGTCATCACTGCCCTGGTCCTGCTGGCCGTTCTGCTGCCCGCGCTGTTTTTTCCGTCCGGCGTGCCGTTCGCGCTGCTGGCGCTGGCGCTCATCGCCGCAGCGGCGTGGGAGTGGGGGCGCCTGAGCGGTCTCGGCCAGTCCGGCTCCTGCGCCGTGGGCGCCGCGTGCGTTGCCCTGTGCGCCGCGTCCTGGGCGCTGGGTTGGCTGGAGCGCCCGCTGACCGGGCTCTGGGTCGTGGGCGGCGGGCTCTGGGTGCTGGCCTGTGCCTGGCTGCTGCGCGCCGGGGTGCCCGGTTGGCCGCGCATCCCCGCAGCGGGGCGGCTCGCGGCGGGGTTGCTCGCCCTGTGGCTGGCCTGGCTGGCCGTGGTGCAGGCGCGCGGGGTCGGGGTGAATTTTCTGCTCTCGGTGCTGCTGCTGGTGTGGGTGGCGGACATCTTTGCCTATTTCTCCGGACGCGCCTTCGGCCTGCGCTTCACGCAGGGCCGGCTGGCGCCGTCGATCAGCCCGGGAAAGAGCTGGGAAGGCGTCTGGGGCGGGCTTGCGGGCGTGCTGCTGCTGGCTGTCGTCTGGGTCGCCGCGGACGCGCATTGGCAGGCGGCCGTGCCCAGTTTCTACAGCCGCATGGCGCAACCGGGCTGGTTCTGGCTGGTGCTCGCGGCGCTGTTCATGGTCGCCATGGCGGTCTCCGGCGACCTGCTGGAGTCGCTCATCAAGCGCAGCGCGGGCGTGAAGGACAGCAGCGCCCTGTTGCCGGGGCATGGTGGCGTGCTCGACCGGGTGGACGCGCTGCTGCCCACGCTGCCGCTGGCGATGATGCTCACGGCTTTGGTGCGACCAGCATGAAACAACGAATCACCATTTTGGGCTCCACCGGCTCCATCGGCGTGAGCACGCTGGACGTGCTCGCGCGCCACCCGGACCGCTTCGAGGTGTTCGCGCTCAGCGCGGCCACCCAGGTGGACCTGCTGCTGGCGCAATGCGCGCAGTTCCGTCCCCGGTTCGCCGTGATGAGCAGCGGGGCCCATGCGCGGCTGCTGGCGGAAAAGTTGCAGGCCAACGGCCTGCCGACGCAGCTTCTCCTGGCGCCGGATGCGCTTGAGATGATCGCCGCGCACGCCGAGGTGGACGCCGTCATGGCGGCCATCGTCGGCGCGGTGGGCCTCGCGCCCTGCCTGGCCGCCGCACGTGCGGGAAAGCGCCTGCTGCTGGCGAACAAGGAGGCGCTGGTCGTGGGCGGCGGCCTGTTCATGCGCGCGGTGCGCGAAGGCGGCGCCACGCTGCTGCCCATAGACAGCGAGCATTCGGCGATTTTCCAGTGCCTGCCCGAAGACCCCGAGACTTGGCCGCAGCGCGTCGACAGCATTCTGCTCACGGCCTCGGGGGGGCCGCTGCGCGGCTGCGACCCGGCGCTGCTGGCGCAGATCACGCCGGCGCAGGCCTGCGCGCACCCCAACTTCAGCATGGGGCGCAAGATCTCGGTGGATTCGGCGACGATGATGAACAAGGCGCTCGAGGTGATCGAGGCGCGCTGGCTGTTCGACCTGCGGCCCGAGCAGATCAAGGTCGTGATCCACCCGCAGCAGATCATCCATTCGATGGTGCAGTTCCGGGACGCGTCGATCCTGGCCCAACTGGGAACGCCCGACATGCGCGTGCCGATCGCCTGCGGGCTGGCATGGCCCGAGCGCATCGCCAGCGGCGCCAGCCGGCTGGATTTCTCGGCCCTGGGCACGCTGGCGTTTGAAGACGCTGACGCCGTGCGGTTTCCCGGCCTGCATCTGTCTTGGCAGACGCTGAACGCCGCCGAGGGGACTGCCGCCGTGCTCAACGCGGCGAACGAGGTGGCCGTGGCCGCGTTCCTGTCCGGGCGCCTGCGCTTCGACCATATCCATGCGGTCAACCTCGCCACGTTGGACCGGATTTCGCCCTACAGTCCGGACTCGCTCGAAGCCCTGCTGAGCCTGGACGCCCAGGCGCGCTGCGCGGCCGAGCATGCCGCCGGCCTGCTGGCCGCCTGATCGTTACCCCCGAGAGCACCCATCCCCATGCTGCTGACCATCGCCGCCTTCCTCGTGACCCTGGGCCTGCTGATCACGGTGCACGAGTACGGGCACTACCGGGTCGCCGTGGCCTGCGGGGTGAAGGTGCTGAGGTTCTCCGTGGGGTGGGGCCGGCCCCTGCTGCGCTGGCAGCCCAAGGGGTCGCCGACGGAGTTCGTGCTGGCCGCTTTTCCGCTCGGAGGCTATGTGCGCATGCTCGACGAGCGCGAAGCCCCCGTGCTGCCGCAGGAGCGCCACCTGGCCTTCAATACCCGGCCCCTTTGGGCGCGCGCCGCGATCGTGGCAGCGGGGCCGGGCGCGAATCTGCTGCTCGCGGTGCTGCTGTATTCCACCGTCAACTGGATCGGGGTGGAGGAGCCCCGGGCCGTGCTCGCCAGCCCGGTCGCGGGATCGGTGGCGCACGCTGCGGGCCTGCGCGGCGGGGAACTGGTCGA
>NZ_AFAL01000489.1 GCF_000193225.1 Verminephrobacter aporrectodeae subsp. tuberculatae At4
CGACCACGCTCTTGAACACCTGCAGCAGGCGCAAATCCATGTCGCTGAGCTGGCCGAGGATGGCGCGCTGTCGGGCCGGGGCCGCAGAGGCAGAGATTTTGGCGGGCGTCGCAGAGGTTCTTACTTGCATGAATCGTCAAGCAAACATTGATATTGGATTATTTGAGAGATCAACGCCCGGCGCAACAATGCCGGGCCCGATCCATTCCTTGTCGTCGCGTTTCGCACTGGAGACCTTCCCATGAGCTTCGTCAATATCGAAAAACCCGCAACCGGCGCGCAAGGCCCCCGCATGGACGCCGAATGGCTTGATGCGCACTGGATGCCCTACACGGCAAACCGCCAGTTCAAGGCCAACCCGCGCATGATCGTTGCGGGCAGCGGCGCCTACTACACCGACGCCGAAGGCCGCAAGATCTTCGACGGCCTCTCGGGCCTGTGGTGTACGGGATTGGGCCACGGTCGCCGCGAGATCGCCGAAGCCATCGGCAAACAGGCGCAAAAGCTCGACTATGCACCCGCGTTCCAGTTCGGCCACCCGCTGTCGTTCGAGCTGGCCAACCGCATCAAGGCGCTGACGCCTGCGGGCCTGGACCACGTGTTCTTCACCGACTCGGGATCCGAATCGGCCGACACCTCGCTGAAGATGGCGCGCGCTTACTGGCGCACCAAGGGCCAGGGCAGCAAGACGCGCCTCATCGGTCGGGAAAAGGGCTACCACGGCGTGAACTTCGGCGGCCTCTCGGTGGGCGGAATCGGCGCCAACCGCAGGCTGTTCGGCCAGGGCATCGAGGCCGACCACCTGCCGCATACCCAGCCGCCCGCAGGCTCCTTTCACAAGGGCATGCCGCCCACGGGCAAGGAGCTCGCCGATCGCCTGCTCGAAGTGATCGCGCTGCACGACGCGTCGAACATCGCTGCCGTGATCGTCGAGCCCTTCGCGGGGTCGGCCGGCGTCGTGGTCCCGCCCGTGGGCTACCTGCAGCGCCTGCGCGAGATCTGCACGCAGAACAACATCCTGCTGATCTTCGACGAAGTGATCACGGGCTTTGGCCGCTGCGGCGCCTGGACCGGCGCCGAGGCCTTCGGCGTGACGCCCGACCTGCTGAACTTTGCCAAGCAGGTGACCAACGGCGTGCAGCCGCTCGGCGGCGTGGTGGTGCGCAAGGAAATCTACGACACCCTGATGGCCGCGGGTGGCCCGGACTACCTGCCGGAGTTCCCGCACGGCTACACCTATTCGGCGCACCCCGTGGCCTGCGCGGCGGGCATTGCGGCGCTCGACCTGCTGCAAAAGGAAGACATGCTTGGCCGCGTGCAGGCGCTCGCCGTGCACTTCGAACAGGCCGTGCACAGCCTCAGGGGCGCCAAGCACGTTCTGGACATCCGCAACTTCGGCTTGGCGGCCGGGTTCACCATCGCCCAGATGCCGGGCGAGCCCGCGAGGCGCCCCTACGAAATCGCCATGAACTGCTGGAAAAAGGGCTTCTACGTGCGCTACGGCGGCGACACCATGCAGCTCGCGCCGCCGTTCGTCAGCGAAAAGGCCGAGATCGATCGCCTGATCAACGCGCTCGGCGAGGCACTCGCCGAAACCGCGTAAGCACCGGAGCAAGTCGGGCCGTTCACCATCCATAGCCGCGTTGCAGTTGCCGGAACGGAAGGCCGCTGCAGCATCTACTACGCAGAGCATCATGAAGCACGACCAGTCCGTCACCCACACCATCGGTCACCTGATCGATGGCCGCATCGTCGCCGACGCCGCGCGCACGCAGCCGGTGTTCAACCCCGCCACCGGCCTGAGCAGCAGCAGCGTGGCGCTGGCCGACAGGGCCACGGTGGAGCAGGCCATCGCCTCGGCGCAGGCCGCCTTCCCCGCGTGGCGCAACACGCCGCCGCTCAAGCGTGCGCGCGTCATGTCCCGGCTCAAGGGGTTGCTGGAGGAAAACGCCGACAAGATCGCAGCCCTCATCACCGCCGAGCACGGCAAGGTGCTGTCTGACGCGCACGGCGAGTTGCAGCGCGGAATCGAAAACGTCGAATACGCGAGCTACGCCCCCGAACTGCTCAAGGGCGAGCACAGCCGCAACGTCGGCCCGTCGATCGATTCGTGGAGCGAGTTCCAGGCGCTGGGCGTCACGGCCGGAATCACGCCGTTCAACTTTCCGGCCATGGTTCCGCTGTGGATGTGGCCCATGGCGCTCGTCTGCGGGAATACCTTCGTGCTCAAGCCCTCGGAGCGCGACCCCTCGAGTGTGCTGTTCATCGCCCAACTCGCGCTGCAGGCGGGAGTGCCTCCGGGTGTGCTCAACGTGGTCAATGGCGACAAGGAAGCGGTGGACACGCTGCTCACCGACGCGCGCGTCAAGGCCGTGAGTTTCGTCGGCTCGACTCCCATTGCGCAAAGCATCTACGCCACCGGCTGCGCGCATGGCAAGCGCGTGCAGGCGCTCGGCGGCGCCAAGAACCACGCCGTGCTGATGCCCGACGCCGATGTGAACAACGCCGTCAGCGCCCTGATGGGTGCCGCCTACGGCTCCTGCGGCGAGCGCTGCATGGCCATTCCGCTGCTCGTCGCCGTGGGCGACGCGGTGGGTGACGCCGTGGTCGCGGGCCTGAAGACCGAGATCGCCAAAATGAAGGTCGGCCCGGGAACCGACAACGGCAACGACATGGGCCCACTGGTCACGAAACAGCATTTTGAAAAGGTCAGGGCCTACGTGGACAGCGGCGTCGCCGAAGGCGCCGAACTGGTGGTTGACGGACGCGGCGTGCAGGTTGCGCCGGGCCACGAAAACGGCTACTTCCTGGGCGCCTGTCTGTTTGACCAAGTCAGGCCCGGAATGAAGATCTACCAAGAGGAAATCTTCGGCCCCGTGCTCGGCGTGGTGCGCGTGAAGACGCTGCAGGAGGCCATGGACCTGATCGACGCGCACGAATACGGCAACGGCACCTGCATCTTCACGCGCGACGGCGAGGCCGCGCGCTACTTCAGCGACCATATACAGGTCGGCATGGTGGGCGTGAACGTGCCCTTGCCTGTTCCTGTGGCGTACCACTCGTTCGGTGGCTTCAAGCGCAGCCTGTTCGGCGACCTGAACGCCTACGGGCCCGACGCCGTGCGCTTCTACACCAAGCGCAAGACCATCACGCAGCGCTGGCCCTCCGCCGGTGTGCGCGAGGGTGCGGTATTCAGCTTTCCAAGCAACCGCTGAAGCGCAGCGCCGCCAGCGCCCGTCCGTAGACCGAAGGAATCACTGACGGGTCGCGGACGGGGGCGTGTGCTCAGGGTCAGGGTCAGGGTCAGGGCGTCGTGAGCAAGGCGTTGATTGCCGCAATGCTGGCCTCACCGTTGCTTCCGACCAGCGACTGCAGGCGCACGCAGGACATCAGATAGGTGTAGCGCATGCGGGCCAAGTCGCGCAGTGCGCGTTCCTTCTCCTGCTCCGCGTTCAGCAGGTCGAGCAGGGTTCTGACTCCCCCCTTGAACGATTGGCGTATCGATATCACCATTTGCGCCGCCGAGCGTGCCACTTGCTCCTGCGCCTGGATGCGCACGCGCCCTTCACTCACGCCACGAAACTCGGTGTGGATGCGCAGGCTCAGTTCGCGGCGCCCGGCCTCCAGCATTTCCTTGGCCCGCAGTTCCTCGGCAACGGCCTTGCGCACCGCCGAGTTCACCTCGCCGCCGGCGTACAGGGGCAGGTTCAGCCGCAGGCCAATCGAGCCCTGGGTGTAATTCGAGTTGCGCGCAGAGGCGTCACCGTCCCGGTAGTTGCGCGTCCACTGTGCGACCGCGTCGAGCGTGGGCAGATGCCCGCTCGCGGCCCTCTCGATCTCCAGCCGGGCGACGTCCACGCGCGCCTTGAGCTGCTGGATGTCCGGGCTGCTGTCTTCGGCCTGCGTGAGCCAGTCCTGCACGCTGCGCAGCTCCGGCGACCAGGCGGACAGGCGGTCGGCATCGAGTGGGCTGAGGGTCTCGACCGGCTGATTCACGAGGATCTCGAGCTGGCGGCGCGCGTAGTCCAGTTGCTGCCGGACTTCGAGCTCCTGGGAAATCGCAATGTCCAGCTTGGTCTGGGCTTCGTCGATGTCGGTGCGCGTTCCCTTGCCGGCCTTCAACAGCTTGTGCGCTGCGTCCAGCCCGGTGGTGGTGGCGTCCTTTTGCAGTTGCATCAGGGCCAGCTGGTCCTGGGAAAACAGCAGCTGCAGATAGGCGTCGCTCACGCGCACGCCCAGGTTCTGCAATTCACGCTGCAACTGCGCTTCCACGTCGGCACGCGTTCTGTGTGCCTGCTCCACGCCCACCACCGTCGCCATGTGGAAGATGGGCTGGCGCAGGCTCAGCGAGGCATTGTGGCTGGAGTAGTAATCGTGCGGCTTGGCCTTGTTCGCCAGGTCATTGCGATTGCGCGTGGCGTTGAACGAAATGTCCGGGAGGCGCTGGGCCTTGGCCTGCTCCACCAACTCGTCGCTGGCCTGCGCCGCAGCGCGGACGGCGCGCACGGTGGCGTCCTGTTGCAAGGCGATCTGGTAGGCCTGCATCAAATCCATGGCTGCGCTGGGTCCGGCGAGCAGGCCCAGCGCAGCCGTGCAGGCCAGCCAGGATGGCTTCTTCTTCAGCGGTGTGGTGAGCAATGCCATGGCGTTTCACTCCTCTTTCAAAGAACTGGCCACCCGCTTGAGCAAGGGCCCGAGCAAGTAGGTCAGCATGGTGCGCTCGCCGGTCTTGATCACGATTTCCGCGGGCATTCCCGGCTGCATCAGGCGGGAACCCAGGGTTTTCATGCCCTTGGGAGTGACCTTGACGCGCGCCAAGTAGTAGGTCACGTTGGTGTGCATGTCCGTGAGCAGGTCGCCCGAGATGGACGCGACTTCGCCCTCTACCACCAGATGCGGGGAATGCGCGAAGGACGAGAAGCGCACGTCCGCATGCAGGCCGGGGTGCACCTTGTCGATCAGGTGCGGGGCGATGCGCGCTTCCAGTATCAGGGCTTCGTCCGGGGGGACGATTCCCATGAGCTGCTGTCCCGCCTGCACCACGGCCCCTACGGACTGCACCGTCAGGCCCACCACCTGGCCCGCGGCCGGCGACCGGATTTCGGTGCGCTCCAGGTCCGCCTTGAGCGCCACGTATTTGTCCGCGTCCGACTGCACCTCGCGGGTGATGTCGCCGAGCATGGTCTCGACTTCCTTGCGGTATTCCTGCTGGCGCGCCATGATCTTCTGGCGCACCTCGGCGATGCCGCGCTGGGTGCGCGCGGTATTTCCCAGAAGCTCGGTGATCGCCAGGTTGGAATCGCCCACCAAGCGCTCGAGCTCGAGTTGCCGGTTGCGCGGGATATAGCCTTCCTTGACGAGTTCGCGCGTGTGGTTCAGTTCGTCCTGCAGCAGGTCCAACTGCCCGCGCCGACCGACGAGCATGCCGGCAATCGAATGCAGCAGGGAGTTTTGGCCCTGGATGTTCTCCTCCATGGCCTGCACTTCGGCGTGCAACGCCGCGCGCCGCGACTGCATCAGCTGCGTCTGTTGCTGCATCTGCGGCCCGATCAGCGGGTCCGAGCGGGTCGCCACCAAGTCCGGGTGAAAGCTGATGGTGGCGGCCCCGGCCTGCTCGGCCAGCAGGCGGCCCTGGACCGCACGCAGTCCGAGGTAACGCTGGCGGACCGCCTCGTAGTTGGCCTTGGCCACCGCGTCGTCCAGGGTAATCAAAGGCTGACCGGCCGCGACCACGTCGCCCTCGCGCACGAAGACTTGTTTGACGATGCCCCCGCTCAGGTGCTGCACCGCCTTGCGCTTGGTATCGATGGCGACCATCCCCGGGCTGGGAACGCCTTCATCGAGCGGCGCCAAAGCGGCCCACAGGAGAAAACCACCCAGCCCCAGGCCCAGGACCAACAGTCCGGTACGCGCCGCACGCCCCGTGTCGGAAGGCGGTGCTACGGGAGCGGGTCGAATCCCGGTCATGGGAGATGCCGCAGGGGCTTGTTTCAAAGGTTCGGTGCTGTCCATGGGAATAGGGCTTTAAAAAATAGGCGCTCAAAAATGCAGCGTGCCATTGGGATTGGGTCAGACAAGATCAGGCAGGCCGCGGCTGCGGGGCCGGCAAGGCGCCCCCGGGGGCTTTTGGGGGGGCATCCCGTGCTGCCTGCATCTGGGCGAAAACTTGGTCGCGCGGTCCCTGAAACTCTACTTTGCCCGCGTGCAGGACCAGCACCTGGTCGGCCAGTGCGAGCACTCCGGCGCGGTGCGTCACCATGACGATGGTCTTGCCACGCTCCTTGAGCCCGCGAATGGTTTCGAGCAGGGCGGCCTCGCCCGCATCGTCGAGATGGGCATTCGGTTCGTCGAGCACCAGCAGCGCCGGGTCGCCGTACAGCGCGCGCGCCAGTCCGATGCGCTGGCGCTGTCCGCCCGAGAGCAACCTGCCCGCTTCGCCGATCGGCGTGTCGTAGCCCTTGGGGAAGCGCAGCACCATCTCGTGCAGGCCGGCGTAGCGGGCGGCGGAGATGACTTTCGACGAGTCCACCCGGAAAAAGCGTGCGATGTTCTCGGCGATGGTTCCGCCAAACAGCGCCGTATCCTGCGGTAGATAACCCACCTGCTGGGCCAGCCCTGCCTGGGCCCATTCGGCGATGGGCCGGCCGTCGATCAGATACTCCCCGCGCGCGACGGGCCAGGCCGCGACCAGCACCCGCGCCAGCGTGGACTTGCCCGAACCCGAGGGGCCCAACACCACCGTCAAGCTGCCCGGGGCGGCGTGCAAATCGATGCCGCGCAGAATGGGTTCGGGGCGGCTCGGCGCAGTCGCCTGCAGTGCGCGCAGTTGCACCTCACCGTGCAAGCGCTGGGGCTTGGCAACCGGTGCGGGCGGATTGTCGGCCAGCAGTTGCCCGAGCCGTCGGAACGCCGCGCGGGCCCCGACAAAGCCGCGCCAAGTGCTCACCAACTGGTCGATCGGCGCCAGCGTCCGGGTCATCAGCACGTTCGCTGCAATCATCGCGCCCACGGTCAGCTGGCCGTCGATCACCAGCAAGGCCCCCGTCGCCAGCGACAGCGACTGCTGCGCATAGCGCACGGATTTGCTCCAGGCCATCACGCGGTGCGTCAGCCCCTGCACCGCCGCGTGCCGCCCGGCACAGTCTGCGTGCAGGAGCTTCCAGCGCTGGTACAGCGGTTGCAGCATTCCCATGGCTTCGACGGCTTCGGCGTTGCGCAGCTTGCCGTCGATGTAGGAGTACGCCTTGGTCTGGGATTTGGCAAGTTCCTCCAGCGGGGTCACGGTGCGGTGGTGCCCCAGCCACGCCAGCGCCGCCTGAATCAGCGTGAAACCGAGCGCCACGGCGCCGAGCAGCGGGTGCAGCAGGAATAGCACGCCGAGGTAGACGGGAACCCACGGCAGGTCGAAGAAGGCAAAAATTCCGGGCCCGGTGAGGAACTGGCGCAGTTCGGTCATATCGCTGAACGGCTGCCCCGGATTCGCTCCGCCGCCGGCACCGCGCGCAAACCCCGCGCTGAAGACGCGCTCCCTGAGCAGCCGGTCCAGACGCACACCGACGCGCACGAGCAGGCGCGAGCGGGCCCATTCGGCGAAGGCCATGATGGCGAAGAGAAACAGCGTGATCAGCGATATGGCAAGCAAGGTCAACTCGTTGAGGCTGACCAGCACCCGGTCGTACACCTGCAGCATGTACAGCGTGGGCACCAGCATGAGCACATTCGCCACCATGCTGAAGATCGCAACCACGACCCATTCACGCCGCAGGCGTTTCAGGGCCAGGGTGATTTCGCTGCGTGGGAAAAAACCGCTGGGGGACATGGTGCTCGTTCGTTGGGGGGGTGGGTTCAGTCGGTCGTTCACGGTCAATTGCTCAGGAAATCTGTGGTACGGCGATCGTCGTACGCGTTCCCGCAGGGCCTGCGGAAACGCTGTTGCGCAGCGCGGCGAGCACCTCGTCGCGCGGCCCGAAAGCCTGCTGCGTGCCCGCTTGCAGAACGAGCACCTTGTCCGCCACGGCGAGCACGCTCGGCAAATGGGTCATGATCACGCAGCTGGTGCCGCGCGCCTTGCACGCGTGCAGCGCCTCGATCAGGGCGATGTTGCCGATCTCGTCCAGGCTGGCGTTGGGCTCGTCGAGCACGATGAACACCGGCGTGCCGTACAACGCCCGCGCGAGCGCAACGCGCTGGCGCTGGCCGCCGGAGAGCATGACCCCGGCGTCTCCCACGGGGGAGTCGTAGGCCAGAGGCAGCGACATGATCCACGCGTGCAGGCCCACGGCCCGGGCCGCGGCGTGCATCGCTTCCTCGTTGGGCTTGCCAAAGCGCACGATGTTGTCGCCCAGCGTTCCCGCGAGCAGTTCCACGTCCTGCGGCACATAGCCCACATGGGGGCCCAGTTCTGTCTTGTTCCACACGCTCACGTCCACGCCATCGAGGCGTACGCTCCCGGCGACCGGAGACCACAGCCCCATCAGCATGCGCGCCAGCGTGGTCTTGCCCGCCGCCGAGGAGCCGAGCACCGCGAGCACTTCTCCCGGCTGCAAGGCGAACGACAGGCCCTTGATGAAGGGCGGCGTGCCGGCGCTGACGCCGGCGACGAGGTTCTCCACCGCCACCCGTCCCTTGGGCTTGGGCAAGGGCATGTCCGGCGTCGACGGCGGCAGGCGCTGCAAAAGCTGCTTGAGCCGCTCCCACGACCCGCGGACCTGGACCACCGCGCGCCATTGCGACACCACCTGCACCAGCGGCGCGAGCACCCGCCCGCCGAGCACCGAGCCGACGATCAGCATTCCCGGCCCGCCGAGCAGTTTGTCGTACATCAGCAGCCAGGCGCCAAGACCCAGGAGCGCCGAAGACAGCGTGGTCTGCAAGAACTTGCCCAGGGCCTGAAAAATTCCGGCATTGTCCGAGGCCCGGGACTGCAAGCCCAGACCCTCGTCGTGCAGCGCGAGCCAGCGCTGGCGCATGTTCTGTTCCATTCCCAGGGCGGCAATCACGTCGGTGTGGCGCAAGGTGCCGTCCACGCAGGTCCGCGCCTGCGTGTCCGACCGGTTCGCGTCGCGCAATGCGGGGCTGGTACTGCGCTCGTTGAGCCACGAAATGCTGGTCTGCAGCACCGCCCCGGCCAGCGACACCCAGCCCAGAAGGGGATGGATCATGAACAGCAGGACCAGCAAAATCAGCGCCACCGGCGTCTCCATGGCCGCCCCGAGTGCCGGTGCATAGAAGAAGTCGCGCACCACGCGCAAATCCATCATGGGCTGTACCCCGACGGCCACGCCCTGTTTCAGGTGCGCCGCATGGATGGCGTTGAAAACCCGGGGCGCGAGCGTCTGCTCCAGCGAGGACCCTGCTTCGCGCAGGGTTTCGGCACGCGCCCATTCGAGAATTTCCATGACCGCGATGGCCAGCAGCACCAACAGCGTTAGCATGACCAGGGTCATGTGGTTGCGGCTGTTCACCACCCGGTCGTAGACCTCGAACATATAGGCTGTGGGTCCGAGGACCAAGAGTCCGGAGAGCACGCTGAAGGCAAAGGCGCGTCGGAAGAACGGGGTGAGCTTGGCCAGAGCCTGTTGGATTTCGGACGGCGCTGCGGGTACGGACATGCGATGGGTGGTTGGTAGACCTGCCGAGGGATGGCAAGGATACGGTTACGGTGAGGGTTACGGGGCCGTGGTCTGGCAGGCGAAAGGTTTCAAGTATCGCACAATTGCAACAAGAGGCGTGCAGGGTTGGGTCAGCAGGCCGCGCGGGCATGCGCAGCGCTTGCTTGCGGCACGCCGTCCATGCGGCTCACCAGACCTTCCACCACGGATCGGAGTGGCTCTTGAATCCGCCATTCATATAGGCGCTTTGCGGGTAGGTTTGGTCCATCACGCGGCGCGCGTCGTCGCGCAACTGCGCCATGCCCAGCGCGTCGTAGGAGCGGATCAGGATGTACAGCGCTTCTTCCAGTGCCGGAACGCCCTGGTAGTCGGCCAGTGCCGTCTGGGCGCGGCCGATGGCCGCCACGTACGCACCGCGCTGAAAGTAGTAGCGCGCCACGTGCACCTCATATTGCGCCAGCGCGTTCACGATGTAGGTCATGCGCTGGCGCGCATCGTGCGCGTAGCGCGATTGCGGGAAGCGCGAGAGCAGTTCGCTGAATGCCTCGAACGAGTCCTTGGCCGCTTTCTGGTCGCGTTCGGAGAGGTCCTCGCGCGAGATGAACGAGAGCAGGCCGAGGTTGTCGTTGAAGTTCGCCAGGCCCCTGAGGTACAGCGCATAGTCGAGCGCGGGGCTGGCCGGGTGCAGTTTCATGAAGCGCTCGAGCGTGGCCACTGCCTGGATTTTTTCGCCGGCCTTGTAGTGCGCGTAGGCTTTGCTGATCTGCGCCTGCTGCGCCAGCGGCGTTCCGGCCGCGCGGCCTTCGAGCTTTTCGAACAGCGGCACCGCCTTGTCGTAGGCGCCGCTGTTCAGTTCGTCCTGCGCCTCGGAATAGATGCGTTCGGGGCTCCAGCCCGCCGTTTTGTCTTCGGTGGTGCTGGAGCAGCCAGCCAGCAAGGCAGCGGCCAGCAGGGCAGAAACAAAAGGCAGTGGGGCACGCAGCATCGCAAGCAGCTTTCGGCAAATGGGGGAAACAGGGGGGCAGGGGCGTTTCTTTCTGCTCGGGCGTGCGGCGCACATGGTGCGCATCCGCTAAAGCAGTCGCGCCACGCCGGACAGGGGGCATTGTACCGGCGCACCTGGCGGTCAGGACGGGCGCACGCGCGCAGAGGCGTCGGGAATCGGCGCAGGGCTTTCTACAATCGCTGCATGTTTGTTCACCTGCGCCTGCACACCGAATTTTCCGTCGTTGACGGAACCAACCGGATCGACGAGGTGGCCGAGGCGGCCGCCCGGGACGGCCAGCCGGCGCTGGCCATCACCGATCTGAGCAACCTCTTTGGCGCGATCAAGTTCTACAGCCAAGCCCGGGCCAAGGGCGTGAAGCCGATTTTGGGCGCCGAGATTTTTCTGCAGGGCGAGGACGGCGCCGGGCCCACGCGCTTCATCGTTCTGGTGCAGAACCACCAGGGCTACCTGAATCTGTCGGAACTGCTCGCGCGCGCCTGGACGGGCAACACCGTGAAGAACCAGGCGCTGTGCACCTGGGCCTGGCTGGAGGAGCTTTCCGGGGGGCTGATCGCCCTCGCAGGCGCGCAGGCGGGGCCCGTGGGCCAGGCCTTGCTCAAGGGCGACGCATCCGGCGCTGCCGACCTCGCGCTGCGGCTGGCCGGAATCTTCGTGCACCGCTTCTACATCGAGCTGCAGCGCGCCGGGCGCGCGGACGACGAGGGCCACGTGGCGGCGGCGGCCCAGCTCGCCGCGCGCCTGAACCTGCCCGTGGTGGCCACGCACCCGGTGCAGTTTCCCGCTGCGGACGACTATGAGGCGCACGAGGCCCGCGTCTGCATCGCGCAAAGCGAGATCCTGGCCAACCCGCAGCGCGTGCGCAAGTTCACCCGCGATCAGTATTTCAAGTCTGCGGCCGAGATGCAGGCCCTGTTCGCGGACGTGCCCTCCGCCATCGGGAACACGCTGGAAATCGCCCGGCGCTGCAATCTCACGCTGGCGCTGGGCAAGCCGCAGCTGCCGGACTTTCCCACGCCCGACGGCATGCCGATCGAAGCCTATTTCCGCGTCGCCTCGTTCGATGGGCTCGAACAGCGCCTGCAACGCCTGTACCCGGACACGGCGCAGCGCGACCGGCAGCGCCCGCGCTACGTGGAGCGCCTGGAGTTCGAGATCGGGACCATCATCGAGATGGGCTTTCCCGGCTACTTTCTCATCGTCGGGGACTTCATCCGCTGGGCCAAGAACAATGGCTGTCCCGTGGGGCCCGGTCGGGGCTCGGGGGCGGGCTCGCTGGTGGCGTATGCGCTCGGGATCACCGACCTGGACCCGCTGGAATACAAGCTGCTGTTCGAGCGCTTCCTGAACCCCGAGCGCGTCTCGATGCCCGACTTCGACATCGATTTTTGCCAGTCCAACCGGGACCGCGTGATCGACTACGTCAAGGAGAAGTACGGCAAGAACGCCGTGAGCCAGATCGCCACCTTCGGCACCATGGCCGCGAAGGCCGCGATCCGCGACGTGGGCCGGGTGCTGGGTTTCGGCTACGGCTTGTGCGATGGCATCGCCAAGCTGGTTCCGGGAAAGCCCGGCGTGTCGTACACGCTGCAGTACCCGCCGGACCCGAAAAAGGAAGGCGACAAGAACCACTACGCGCTCGAGCTCGAACCCCTGCTCGCCGAGCGGGTGCGCAAGGAGGAAGACGTCAGGACCGTCATCGAGATGGCGCAAAAGCTCGAAGGACTGACGCGCAACGTCGGCATGCACGCCGGCGGGGTGCTGATTGCGCCGGGCAAGCTCACGGACTTCTGTCCGCTGTACCAGCAGCCGGGCAGCGCATCGGCCGTGAGCCAGTACGACAAGGACGACGTCGAGGCCATCGGCCTCGTGAAATTCGACTTCCTGGGCCTGGCCACGCTCACGATCCTGGAAATCGCGCGCGACTTCATCCGCGCGCGCCACAAGGGGCAGGAGCACTTCAGCTACGAAGCCATTGCGCTCGACGATGGCCCCACCTACCGCCTGTTCTCCGAGGGCCGGACCGAGGCGGTGTTCCAGTTTGAAAGCCGCGGCATGCAGGGGATGCTCAAAGAGGCGCGCCCCAGCCGGCTGGAGGACCTGATAGCGCTCAACGCCCTGTACCGCCCCGGCCCCATGGACCTGATTCCGAGCTTCGTGAACCGCAAGCACGGCAAGGAGGAGGTGCTCTACCCCCACCCGCTGATGGAGCCCGTGCTCGCCGAGACCTACGGGGTCATGGTGTACCAGGAGCAGGTGATGCAGACCGCGCAGGTGCTCGGTGGCTACAGCCTGGGCAGCGCCGACATGCTGCGCCGCGCCATGGGCAAGAAAAAGGCCGAGGAGATGGCCGAGCACCGGGCCATCTTCCGCAAGGGGGCGGCAGAAAAGGGCATACCCCGGGAGCAGGCCGACGAGGTGTTCGACCTGATGGAGAAGTTCGCCGGCTACGGCTTCAACAAGTCGCACGCGGCCGCGTATTCCCTGCTGGCGTACCACACGGGCTGGCTCAAGGTGCATTACACGGCGGAGTTTTTCTGCGCCAACATGACCGTGGAAATGGACGACACCGACAAGCTCAAGCTGCTGTTCGAGGACGCGCAGAAGATGGGGCTCGCGTTCGAGCCGCCGGACGTGAACCGCGGCGTGCACCGCTTCGAGCCCGTCACCGACAAGATCATCCGCTACGGGCTCGGCGCCGTGAAGGGCACGGGCCAGCAGGCCATCGAAGCCATCGTCGCGGCGCGCGAGGGGCGCGGCGAGGGGCCGCAGGGGCCGAGCGCCGGGCCCTTCAAGAGCCTGTTCGATTTCTGCGTGCGCGTGGACCGCGGCCGCCTGAACAAACGCACGGTCGAGGCGCTCATCAAGGCCGGTGCTTTCGATTCGATCAACCGCCAGCGTGCCGCGCTCGTCGCGTCGATCGACAGGGCGTTCGATTTCGCTGCGGCCACGTTGGCGAACATGAACCAGGGGGGCCTGTTCGACGCGATGGGCGACGACGCGCACGGATCGAGCACGCAGGAGCCGGACTTGGTCGAGGCCGTTCCCTGGGGAATCCGGGAGACGCTCGCGCAGGAGAAGACGGCGATCGGGTTTTACCTGTCGGGCCACCTGTTCGACGAAGTGGCCACGGAGGTGCGGCGTTTCGTGCACACGCCCATCGGCGCGCTGCAAGACAGCCGCGAGCCCCTGCTGCTGGCCGGGATCATCACCGAGCTGCGCGTGATCAGTGGCCTGCGCGGCAAGCTCGGGCTGTTCCGCCTGGACGACAAATCCGGCAGCATCGAGGCCTCGGCCGACGAGCCCCTGCTCGAGGCCTGCCGCAATCAGCTCAAGGAAGACGAATTCGTGGTGCTCGCGGGGCGCCTGCAACCCGATTACTTCAGCGGCGGGCTGCGCATGAAGGTGCAGCAGATCTGGGATCTGGCCGGGGCGCGCTGCCGTTTTGGCAAATACCTGCAGGTGACGGCGGGAGCGCGCAGGCCGCAGGTCCAGCGCTTGCTGCAGGAGTTTCCCGCGCGTCGGCAAGACAGCGCCGAAGGCGAGGAACTGCTCCACGGCCTGCGCGTGCGCATGCAGCTGCGCTGTGTGGCGCAGGACGGAGCAGCCGGCGCGCAACTGCAGCTGGGCGACGGCGCGCGCTGTTACCCGAGCGACGCCGCGCTCGCCGCCTGGACGGCGCAGGCCGGCGGCGGCGCGGTCTGCGTGGTTTATGAAGCGCAGGCGACAGGGCAGGCCAGGTAGTACACGGCGTGCGGGCGCCGGCTTGGAAAAAACCGGACCTACCCCACATTTCTTTCACGCCAGCAGCGCGCGCGGATCGCTAGAATGATTTTCATGGTCACAAAACCACCCTCACCCCCATCCGTGCCCGGGCCTGCGCAGGACGATGGCGGTTCGGTCGTGCTCGAAAGGCGCCCGGAAAAAACCCTGCCACCCCAGATGTACCAGGTGGTCATGCTCAATGACGACTACACCCCCATGGAGTTCGTCATCGTGGTGCTGCAGGAGTTTTTCAACAAGGACCGTGAAACGGCGACCCAGATCATGTTGAAAATCCATCTCGACGGCAAAGGCATCTGCGGCGTGTATTCCCGCGACGTCGCCGCCACCAAGGTGGATCAAGTGCTGGACGCCGCCCTCAGGGCGGGCCACCCGCTGCAATGTGTGAGTGAGCCGATTGAATGACCCGGTTTTCCATCCCGATTCCCCATCCCTTCCACGCAAGCACAAAGGAGTTCACATGATTGCCCAGGAACTGGAAGTCAGCTTGCACATGGCCTTTGTCGAGGCCCGCCAGCAGCGCCACGAATTCATTACCGTGGAGCATCTGCTGCTGGCACTGCTCGATAACCCCAGCGCGGCGGAGGTGCTGCGCGCCTGTTCTGCGAATATCGACGATCTGCGCGTAGCGCTGACGAATTTCATCAAGGACAACACGCCCCAGGTGGCCGGCACCGACGAGGTCGACACCCAGCCCACGCTGGGCTTTCAGCGCGTGATCCAGCGCGCCATCATGCACGTGCAGTCCACGGGCAACGGCAAGAAAGAAGTCACCGGCGCGAACGTGCTCGTGGCGATCTTCGGCGAGAAGGACTCGCACGCCGTGTACTACCTGCACCAGCAGGGCGTCACCCGCCTGGACGTGGTGAATTTCATCGCCCACGGAATCAAGAAGGGCGACCCGCCCGAGCCCGCCAAGGTGGACAGCAGCCAGACCGAGGGCGAGGAAAGCAACGTCTCCGAGCGCAACGAGAAGGCGTCTGCGCTGGAGCAATTCACGCAGAACCTGAACCAGGCGGCGAAGGACGGCCGGATCGATCCCCTGATCGGCCGCCACTACGAGGTCGAGCGCACGGTCCAGATCCTGTGCCGCCGGCGCAAGAACAACCCGCTGCTGGTGGGCGAAGCCGGCGTCGGCAAGACCGCGATAGCCGAGGGCCTGGCCTGGCGCATCACGCAGGGCGACGTGCCCGAGATCCTGGCCGAGGCCGTGGTGTACTCGCTCGACATGGGCGCCCTGCTCGCGGGAACCAAGTACCGCGGCGACTTCGAGCAGCGCCTCAAGGGCGTTCTCAAGTCGCTCAAGGACAAGCCCAACGCCATCCTGTTCATCGACGAGATCCACACGCTGATCGGCGCCGGCGCCGCCTCGGGCGGAACGCTCGACGCATCCAACCTGCTCAAGCCGGCGCTCTCCAATGGCCAGCTCAAATGCATTGGCGCCACCACCTTCACCGAATACCGCGGCATCTTCGAGAAAGACGCCGCGCTGTCGCGCCGCTTTCAGAAGGTGGACGTGGTCGAGCCCAGCGTGGCCGAGACCATCGACATCCTCAAGGGGCTCAAATCCCGCTTTGAAGAGCACCACAGCGTCAAGTACGCCATCGCGGCGCTGCAGGCCGCGGCCGAACTCAGCGCCAAGTACATCAACGACCGCCACCTGCCCGACAAGGCGATCGACGTGATCGACGAGGCCGGTGCCGCCCAGCGCATCCTGGTTCCGAGCAAGCGCAAGAAGACCATCGGCAAGACCGAGATCGAAGAAATCGTCGCGAAGATCGCGCGCATCCCGCCGGCGAACGTGTCGAACGACGACCGCAGCAAGCTCCAGACGCTCGAGCGCGACCTCAAGAGCGTCGTCTTCGGGCAGGACAATGCCCTGGAAGTGCTTGCCAGCGCGGTGAAGATGGCGCGCTCGGGCCTGGGCAAGGGCGATCGGCCGATCGGCTCGTTCCTGTTCAGCGGCCCCACCGGCGTCGGCAAGACCGAAGCGGCCAGGCAGCTCGCGTACATCATGGGAATCGAGCTGATCCGCTTCGACATGTCGGAGTACATGGAGCGCCACGCGGTCAGCCGCCTCATCGGCGCGCCCCCCGGCTACGTCGGGTTCGACCAGGGCGGGCTACTCACCGAAGCCATCGCCAAGAAGCCGCACGCCGTGCTGCTGCTCGACGAAATCGAGAAGGCGCACCCGGACATCTTCAACGTGCTGCTGCAGGTGATGGACCATGGCACGCTGACCGACAACAACGGGCGCAAGGCGGACTTTCGCAACGTGCTCATCATCATGACCACGAACGCCGGCGCCGAGGCCATGAACAAGGCGAACATCGGCTTTACCAACTCGCGGCAGGCGGGCGACGAAATGGGCGACATCAAGCGCCTGTTCACTCCCGAGTTCCGCAACCGCCTGGACGCGATCGTCAGCTTCAAGGCGCTCGACGAGCAGATCATCCTGCGCGTGGTCGACAAGTTCCTGCTGCAACTGGAAACCCAGCTCGCCGAGAAAAAGGTCGAAGTCACCTTCACCGACGCCCTGCGCAAGCACCTGGCGAAGAAGGGCTTCGACCCCCTGATGGGCGCGCGCCCGATGCAGCGCCTGATCCAGGACACCATCCGCCGGGCCCTGGCGGACGAACTGCTCTTCGGGCGCCTGACCGAAGGCGGGCGCCTGACGGTGGACATCGAGCTCAAGACCGGCGACAAGGGCGTGGAGACGCCCGAGGTGCTGCTCGACATTCAGTCCTTCCCCAAGAAGGACCGCAGCGCCAAGGGGGAGCCGACTGCGCCCGAAGAGGCGACTGCCGACTGATTCGGCAAGCCACGCGCCGCCCCAAGCGCCGGAGCGCGCGTCCGCTGAGCAACGCCCGTCCGGGGCCATGCGGGCTGCGGCTGTCGCCACGGACAGCTGACGCCAGGGAGCATCAGCCCAGATGCTGCCCAAGGATTCCCGCGAGCTCGAACATGCCCGCCTGGTCCTTGCCAAACACGGCGCGCAGCTTCGCGTCCGCGACGATGCTGCGCTTGTTCCGGGGATCCTGCAGCTTGTTCTCCCGGATGTATTCCCAGAGCTTTTTGATCGCCTCGGGGCGGGTCACGGGCGCGCTGCCGATCACGGCGGCCAGCGCGGCGTTGGGGAGCTTGCCTGCGCTGGCCTTGGTGCGGGGGGGCTTGGCCGCGGCGGTCTTCTTGGCTGCGGCCTTTCTTGCCGGCAACGCCGCCTTGGCAGCGGCAGCGGCGACGGCAGGCTTGCGCGGCGGGAACTTGCTGGGCGCAAATTCAAAGCCGACCTTGCCCGCGTCCTTGTCCCAGGCCAGGTGGGCCTTGAAGGCGCGGCGCGTGCGCTGGCTCACGAACTTGTCGAGCAGGTCGGTCTTTCCGGTGGCCAGCAGTTTCTCCATCTGCCCGCGTTCCACGGCCTGCTGCAGGATGACCGTGCTGCTCTTGAAACGGCAACTGGGCGTGGGCTGCGCGGCCGTGGGAACGGCCTTGCTGCACAGGTAATTGCCGCGGTGCTCGTGTATCTCGGCGCCGCAGAGGGGGCAGGGGCCCAGGGACGGGTCGGCAAACGTGACCAACTCGCCCGATTCCTCGGCGGCCCGGTCGTCGCCAAAGTCGAATTCGAGCCGGTAGTTCTTGGCCTCTTCGTCGTAGCGGATGACGATCTCCGAGCGGAAGGGCCAGCCGGCCTTGGAGCGAAAGCCTTCCAGCGGGCCGATCCTGCGGTCGCGCAGCAGGGCCTCGGCCTCGGCGGTTTCAAAGGTGCGGCCCGCGGGCGATTTGCCAAAACTGAAGCCGCAGCCCTCGCCCTTGCCGCCGGCGCCGGTGCAGGCAAAACGGCGGTAGTTTTCCTTCACCACGGCGCCGCAATTGGGGCAGGGCGCTTGCAGGGTGGCGTAGTCGCCGGGGATGGTGTCGCGGTCGTATTCCTTGGCCTTTTTCACCATGCGCCCGGTCATGGTGGCGATTTCGGCCATGAAGGATTCGCGGCTGAGCCGGCCCTTTTCCATCTGCGCGAGCTTGAACTCCCACTCGCCCGTGAGGTCTGCGCGGCACAGCTCTTCGACCCCGAGCCCGCGCAGCAGCGTCATGAGCTGGAAGGCCTTGGCCGTGGGGATGATTTCGCGGCCCTCGCGCAGCATGTATTTCTCGTGCAGCAGACCTTCGATGATCGCCGCGCGCGTGGCCGGCGTGCCCAGCCCCTTTTCCTGCATGGCCTGGCGCAGTTCGTCGTCGTCGAGCTGCTTGCCGGCGCCCTCCATCGCCCCCAGCAGCGTGGCTTCGGAGTAGCGCGCAGGCGGCCGGGTCTTCAGGCCCTTGGCCTCGGCGGCCAGGGTGTGCACCATTTCGCCGGGCAGTACGGGAACCAGGTTCTGGCCCTTGTCGCCGTCCTTGCCGCCCTCCACCTCGGCGGCGGCTTCCTTGCCGTAGATCGCCAGCCAGCCAGGCTTGACGAGCACCTTGCCCTCGGTTCTGAAGCGGTGCGGGGCGACGGTGGAAATCCGTATGGTCACGGTGTACTCGGCACTCGGGAAGAACACCGCCATGAAGCGACGCACCACCAGGTCGTAGAGCTTTTGCTCGGCGTCGCTCAGGCCGCTGGGGGCCTGCAGCGTGGGGATGATGGCAAAGTGATCGCTCACCTTGGTGTTGTCGAAGATGCGCTTGGACGCGCGCAGGTAACCGCTCTTGAGCGCCGTGTGGGCGTGCGGCGCCAAATGCTGCATGCCGCTGGCGGCGAGCATCTCGAAGGTCTGCCTGGCCACCGGCAGGTAATCCTCGGGCAGAGCGCGGGAATCGGTGCGCGGATAGGTCAGCGCCTTGTGCCGCTCGTACAGGCTCTGCGCCAGCGCCAGCGTGGTCTTGGCCGAGAAGCCGAATTTGCCGTTCGCCTCGCGCTGCAGGCTGGTCAGGTCGAACAGCAGGGGCGAGGCCTGCGTGGTGGGCCGGCTCTCTTCGGTGACGCTGGCCGGCTTGCCGCGTACGGCGTCGGCAATCGCCTGCGCCTGGTCCGCGGACCAGACGCGGTCGGCCTTGGCCTCGGCGTCGGCGCTTTTTTTCCACTCGGGGTCAAACCACTTGGCGGGGTACGCGCCCGCCTGCGCGCCAAAACTGGCGTGGATTTCCCAGTAGTCGCGGCTCACGAAGCCGCGGATTTTCTCTTCGCGCTCGACCACCAGCGACAGCGTGGGCGTCTGCACCCGACCCACCGTGGTCAGAAAGAAGCCCCCGTCGCGCGAATTGAACGCCGTCATGGCGCGCGTGCCGTTGATCCCCACCAGCCAGTCGGCCTCGGAGCGGCTGCGCGCGGCGCTCGCCAGGCCCGCCATTTGCTGCTCGCTGCGCAGCGCGTCGAAGCCGTCGCGGATGGCCTGCGGCGTCATGGACTGCAGCCACAGGCGCAGGACCGGCTTGCCCAGGGGTTTGGCGCCGCCGGCGTACTGCTCGATCAGGCGGAAGATCAGCTCCCCCTCGCGGCCCGCGTCGCAGGCGTTGATGATCCGCGTGACGTCCTTGCGCCGGGCCTGCTTGACGACGGCGTTCAGGCGGCTGCGGGTCTTGTCCACGGGCTTGAGGTCGAAGTACGGCGGGATCACGGGCAGGTGGGCAAAGCTCCACTTGCCGCGCTTGACGTCGAATTCTTCCGGGGCCTGGATTTCGACCAGGTGGCCCAGGGCGCTGGTGACTACATAGTGCTCGCTCTCGAAGTGGTCTTCGTGCTTCACGAACTTGCCGGCCACGGGCGTGAGTGCGCGCACGATGTCCTGCGCCACCGAGGGTTTTTCTGCAATTACCAGGGTCTTGGTCATTTGGGGGCTCCCTACCAGTCTTTGCGCGCCAGGGTCGGCCCGGGCGCTTTCACAAGCCTCTACAGCTTCTACAATCCGGGCTTTCGCGCGCACGCCTACGCGCGCGCACCTGCGTGCACCATCAAGTTAACAGAGTTTTTCCATGTCCCGTTTCACATCGCCCGCAGCCCCAACCCGTGCGGGGGGCGCCGCATCCAGGTCCGGCGCTCGGGCGTGCATGGCAAGGGCGTGTTTGCCATGCAGGACATTGCCGCAGGCGAGGTCCTGTTGGAGTACGTCGGCGAGATCATCCGCTGGCAGGAAGCGCAGGAGCGCCATCCGCACGACCCGTTGCAGCCCAACCACACGTTTTACTTCCATGTGGACGAGGAGCACGTGATCGACGGGAAGTTTGGCGGCAACGCCTCGCGCTGGATCAACCACAGCTGCGACCCGAACTGCCACGCCGACATGCGCGACGGGCGCATCTTCATCACGGCGCTGCGCCGCATCAAGGCCGGCGAGGAACTGAACTACGACTACGGCCTGGTCGTTGACGAGCGCTACACGCCCCGGCTCAAAGCCGAGTACTCCTGCTGGTGCGGCAGCAGGAACTGCCGGGGCACGCTGCTCGCC
>NZ_AFAL01000488.1 GCF_000193225.1 Verminephrobacter aporrectodeae subsp. tuberculatae At4
CGCGCCGGCAAGAGCCGGCTGCTCCCACAGGCGCTGCGCCAGGCGCAGATAGGCCGCCAGCGGCTCGAGCACGTGCTGCCAGGGGCGGGTCGCGCGGGGCTGGCGCAGGTGCAGGGTTTGCCCCGCGCTCCAGGCGCGCACGGCGTCGGGCAGGAGCCGCTCGGGCGCCCAGTCGCCGCCGCCGATGGCGTTGCCGCAGCGGGCGCTGGCAACGGCCGTTCCCTGGCCGGCGAGAAAGGCGTCGCGGTAGCTCGCGGTCACCAGCTCGGCGGCGGCCTTGCTCGCGCTGTAGGGGTCGTGCCCGCCGAGCGCGTCGTCCTCGCGGTAGGGGTAGGCCCATTCGCGGTTGCGGTAGACCTTGTCGCTGGTGACCACCACGGCCACGCGCACACCGGCCAGGCCGCGCAGCGCGTCCAGCAGGTGCACCGTGCCCATGACGTTGCGCGCAAAGGTCTGCACCGGCGCCGCGTAGCTGGCGCGCACCAGCGCCTGCGCCGCCAGGTGCAGCACCACCTCGGGCCGCGCGGCGCGCACGCGCGCGGCCAGGGCGCGCGCGTGGAGCAGGTCGCAGAAATGGCTCTCCATGCCCTGCGCGACCCGGGCCAGGGTGAACAGGGCGGGGCGGGTCGCGGGCGGCTGCGCCACGCCGCTGACCTGCGCGCCCAGGCGCTGCAACCACAGCGCCAGCCACGCGCCCTTGAAGCCGGTGTGGCCCGTGAGCAGCACGCGCTTGCCGCGCCAGAAGCCGGGGTCGGGGCGCATGCTCACCAGCATTTCCACGGCGCCCGGCCCGACTGCCACAGGTCTTCGAGCAGCCGCTTCTCGCGCGGCGTGTCCATGGGCTGCCAGAAGCCGCCGTGCTCGAAGGCGCGCAGCTCGCCGCTGGCGGCGAGTTGGGCCATGGGCTCTTGCTCCCAGCTGGTGGCGTCGTCCGCGATCTGCCCGATCACCTCGGGCTGGAGTACGAAGAAGCCGCCGTTGATCCAGCCGCCGTCGCCGCGCGGCTTTTCCTGAAACCCGACCACGGCGTCGCCCTCGCGCACCAGCGCGCCGTAGCGGCCCGGGGGCTGCACTGCGGTGACGGTGGCCCGGCGGCCGTGCGCGCGGTGAAAGGCGAACTGCGCGGCCATGTCCAGGTCGGCCACGCCGTCGCCGTAGGTAAAGCAAAACGGCTCGCCCGCCGGCAGGTACTCGCGCACCCGGCGCAGGCGCCCGCCGGTCATCGTGTGCTCGCCGGTATCCACCAGGGTCACGCGCCAGGGCTCGGCGTGGCGGTGGTGCACCTGCATGCGGTTGTTCGCCATCTCGAAGGTGACGTCGGACATGTGCAGGAAGTAGTTCGCAAAATACTCCTTGATCATGTAGCCGCGGTAGCCCAGGCAGATGATGAAATCGCTCACGCCATGCGCGGCGTAGATTTTCATGATGTGCCAGAGCATCGGTCGCCCCCCGATCTCGATCATGGGCTTGGGGCGCAGCTGGGACGCCTGCGCGATGCGGGTTCCCAGCCCCCCCGCGAGCAGTACGGCTTTCATGCGCGCAGCATAGTGCCGCTCCCCGCGCCGCCAAAGGGCGCTGTCCGCGGGAAAAACACCCCAAATGCGGCGATTGCCCCCGGGCGCAGGCCCGGTTTTCAGGCCAGCAGGCTGCGCGCCACGGCCTCGCCCACGGCGATGCCATCGACCCCGGCGGACAGGATTCCGCCCGCGTAGCCGGCGCCCTCGCCAGCGGGGTACAGGCCGGCGGTGTTGCGGCTCTGCAGGTCCTCATTGCGCTCCATCCGCAGCGGGGACGAGGTGCGCGTTTCCACCCCGGTGAGCACGGCGTCGTGCATGTCAAAGCCCGCGATCCTGCGGCCGAAAACGGGCAGCGCCTCGCGCAGCGCTTCGATGGCGTAGCCGGGCAGGGCGGCGTGCAGGTCGCCCGGCGTGACGCCGGGCTGGTACGAGGGCTGCACGTCCCCCAGCCGGAGCGACGGCCGGCCGGCGATGAAGTCGCCCACCAGCTGGACCGGCGCGCTGTAGTCGCTGCCGCCCAGCACGAAGGCCCGGGATTCGAGCTGGCGTTGCAGCGCGATGCCGGCGAGCGGGTGAAACGGCTGCTGCGCCGTGCGGGCGGCGTCGTCGTCGTCGTCGATGGGGTAGTCGCGCGGGTCGATTCCCACCACCAGGCCCGCGTTCGCGTTGCGCGCGTTGCGCGAGTACTGGCTCATGCCGTTCGTCACCACGCAGCCCGGCTCGCTGGTCGCCGCCACCACCGTGCCGCCGGGGCACATGCAGAAGCTGTACACCGCACGGCCGTTGGCCGCGTGGTGCACCAGCCGGTAGTCGGCCGCGCCCAGCAGCGGGTGGCCCGCGTGGCGGCCCCAGCGCGCACGGTCGATCACATGCTGCGGATGCTCGACGCGCAGGCCGATGGAAAACGGTTTCGCCTGCATCGCGACACCGCGTGCGTACAGCATGGCGAAGCTGTCGCGCGCGCTGTGGCCCAGGGCCAGCACCACGTGCTCGGCGTGCAGCTGCGTCGTCGCGCCCGTGGCCAGGTCGCGCACCACCAGGCCGCGCAGCCGCCGGTCGCCGGCGCCTTCTTGCAGATGCACGTCGGTCACGTGCTGCTGGAAGCGGATTTCTCCGCCCAGCGCAATGATCTGCCGGCGCAGGTTCTCCACCACCTTCACCAGCTTGAAGGTGCCGATGTGCGGGTGCGCCGCGCACAGGATCTCCCGCGGGGCGCCCGCGTGCACGAACTCGGTCAGCACCTTGCGGCCCAGGTAGCGCGGGTCCTTGATCTGGCTGTAGAGCTTGCCGTCGGAGAAGGTGCCCGCGCCGCCCTCGCCGAACTGCACGTTGCTCTCGGCGTGCAGTTCGCGCCTGCGCCACAGGCCCCAGGTGTCCCGGGTCCGCTCGCGCACGGCCTTGCCGCGCTCCAGAACCAGGGGCCGAAAGCCCATCTGCGCGAGCACCAGCGCGGCGAAGATTCCGCAGGGGCCAAAGCCCACCACCACCGGGCGCAAGGGAATGTCTGCCGGCGCCTGGCCCACGGGGCGCCAGGCCATGTCGGGCGTGGTCTGGATCTGCGCGTGGCCCGCGCATGCGGCCAGCAGGGCGGCCTCGCGCTGCGGCCGGGCGAGCGCGACGTCGACGCTGTAGACCCCCTGCAGGCCCGCCTTGCGCGCGTCGATGCTGCGCCGAAAGACCTGGACCTGGGCAATGTCCGCCGGGGCCAGGCCCAGCAGCTCCGCGGCAGCGGCGCGCAACGGCGCCTCGGCTGCCTCGGGGGTGTCGTCCGCCGGGAGCGGCAGCCGGATTTCTGTGATGCGGATCATGTTTCTGGGCAGGGCCCGTGTCGATCGGGCGCAGGCGTCGCGTGGGGCCGCGATGATACGGTGGCGCGGGCCGGGGCATGCCCCGGCGCGCAGCAGCGGGGGACTACGCCGGCAGAAAGCCTTCGATCGACAGGTAGCGTTCGCCCGAGTCGTAGTTGAAGCCCAGCACCCGGGCGCCTGCAGGCAGCTCGGGCAGTTTCTGGGCGATTGCCGCCAGCGTGGCGCCCGAGGAAATGCCGACGAGCAGACCCTCTTCGCGCGCGCAGCGGCGGGCGTATTCGCGCGCGGGTTCGGCGTCCATCCGGATCACGCCGTCGAGCAGGCTGGTGTCGAGGTTCTTCGGGATGAAGCCGGCGCCTATGCCCTGGATGGGGTGCGGCGCGGGCGCGCCACCCGAGATCACCGCAGACGCCGCGGGCTCCACCGCGAACACCTTGAGCGCGGGGAATTTCGCCCTGAGCACGCGCGCGACGCCCGTCAGATGGCCCCCCGTTCCCACGCCGGTGATCAGCGCGTCGAAACCTTCGGGAAAGTCCGCCAGGATTTCCTGCGCCGTGCAGCGCACGTGGACCTCGACGTTCGCCGGGTTCTCGAACTGCTGCGCAATCCACGCGCCCGGCGTCTGCGCGCGCAGCTCCTGCGCGCGGTCGATGGCGCCCCGCATGCCCTTCTCGCGCGGCGTCAGGTCGAACTGCGCGCCGTAGGCGAGCATCAGGCGGCGGCGCTCGGTGCTCATGCTCTCGGGCATCACCAGAATCAGGCGGTAGCCCTTGACGGCCGCGACCAGCGCCAGACCGATTCCGGTGTTTCCCGAGGTCGGCTCGATGATGGTTGCGCCGGGCTTGAGCGCGCCGGACTTTTCGGCGTCCTCGACCATGGACAGCGCAATGCGGTCCTTGATGGACCCGCCCGGGTTGCTGCGTTCGGACTTGATCCACACGTTTGCCGCAGGGCCGAACAGGCGGTTGATGCGCACGTGCGGCGTGTTGCCAATGGTTTGCAGGATATCTTCGGCTTTCATGGGAACCTCCTTGGGGGTGAGAGAGAAAAGCGTGTGCCACCGGGGCACGGCGGCCATTTTGGCGCAGTCCGCAAGCCGTGGCCGGGTGCGCCGGGTGATAATCGCGCCGTGAAGCGCGCCAGACCGCCGCTGGTGCGATCTGGGAAACCAGGCACTGGAGGAACGTCCGGACTGCACAGGACGGCGTAGCAGCTAACGGCTGTCCACCGTGAGGTGAGGATCAGAGCAACAGAGACGAGTCGGGGCGGGTTTCCCGCCCCGGGTGAAACGGGCAATCTCTACGCGCAGCAATACCAAGCAGGCCAGCGCTGATGTGGTTCCGCGGAGTTGGCGGGTAGGTAGCACCGAGCCGTGGTGGCGACACCCGGCCCAGATTGATGGCGGTCACGCTGCGGGCAACCGCAGCGCACAGAATCCGGCGTATCGGCGCGCTTCACACCTTTGGCCCGCAGCGCGCCCGCGCGGATCGGGCAGAATTTTCCCCATGCATCTCCCGAACCCCGCCCCCTTTCCGCAGAACCGTCCGCGCCGCCTGCGCCGCGACGCCTTCACCCGCAACCTGCTGCGCGAAAACGCCGTCACGCCGCACGACCTGATCTACCCCGTGTTCGTGCACGAGGGCCGGGGCCGGCGCGAGGCCGTCGCGTCCATGCCCGGCGTGGACCGCCTGAGCCTGGATCTGCTGCTGCCCGTTGCCGAGGACTGCGTGCGCCTGGGCATTCCGGTGCTGGCGCTGTTCCCCGCCATCGACCCGGCGCGCAAGACCCCCGACGGCAGCGAGGCGCAAAACCCCGATGGCCTGATTCCGCGCGCGCTGCGTGCGCTGAAGAAGGAATTCCCCGACCTCGGCGTGATGAGCGACGTGGCGCTCGACCCCTACACGAGCCACGGGCAGGACGGCCTGCTCGACGCGAGCGGCTACATCGTGAACGACGACACGGTGGTGTGCCTGATCGGCCAGGCCCTGGCGCACGCCGAGGCGGGCGCAGACATCGTCGCGCCGAGCGACATGATGGACGGGCGCATCGGCGCCATCCGCAAGGCGCTCGAAGAGCGGGGCCACATCCACACCCGCATCATGGCCTACAGCGCCAAGTACGCCAGCGCCTTCTACGGGCCGTTTCGTGACGCCGTGGGAACGCGCGGCGCCCTGGGAGGGGCGGACAAGAATGCCTACCAGATGGACCCCGGCAACGGCGACGAGGCCCTGCGCGAGGTCGCCAGCGACATCGCCGAAGGCGCTGACATGGTGCTCATCAAGCCCGGCATGCCGTACCTGGACATCGTGCGCCGCGTAAAGGACGCGTTCCACCTGCCCACCTTCGCCTACCAGGTGAGCGGCGAGTACGCCATGATCAAAGCGGCCGCGGCGAATGGCTGGCTCGAGCACGACGCCGTGGTGCTCGAGAGCCTGCTGGCCTTCAAGCGCGCGGGCGCCGACGGTGTGCTGACCTACTTTGCCCGTGATGCCGCCCGGTTGCTCGGGAAATAGGCGCCGCCTGCGGGGGCGTCCAGGCCCTGCGCCGTAGCGTCAGAACCAGAAGCCGTCCGCCGCATCCGGCGCCTGCCCCACGAGGGACAAGGGCATCTGCGCTGCGGCGCCGGGCGCGGTGATGACGCCGTTGGCCTGGCCGTCGGCGTCGAACGGCCCGCCATCGCTGATCTCGTAGTCCAGCCGCAGCTGCCCGCCTTCCAGCGCCATCTTGCCGCCGTAAGGGCTGCTCGCCAGGTTGACCCAGGTGCCGGTGCCGTCCTTCGCCCAGTAGCCGTTGACGC
>NZ_AFAL01000487.1 GCF_000193225.1 Verminephrobacter aporrectodeae subsp. tuberculatae At4
GAAGCTCTCGCGCGTGAGCTTGCCGCTGTCGTGCGCCTGGCGCAGACCCTCGATGAACACGCGCGCGACCAGATAGCCCTCCAGGCTCGAATAGTTGGGCTGCACCTTGTCGCCGCCCTTCTTGATGGCGTCGAGGAACTCGCGTGTGATCTGGTGCGCGGGCCGGTAGGGCGAGGGAACCACCTGCGAGACCACCACGCCGGCGCCGTCCGCGCCGAGCGCGTCGGCCAGCGCTTGCGTGCCCACGAAGGACACGTTGTAGAAGGTCCCGCCAAAGCCCGCCTTGCGCGCGGTGCGCACGAAGGCTGCGGCCGAGGCGTAGGCCGTGACGAGCACCACGGTGTGGGGTGCGGTGGAAATCAGCTTCTCGATTCCCGCCTTCACGTCGATCGAATTGCGCTCCACCGTCGCCGTGGCCACCGGGGCGAGACCGATCGCGGTCAGCGCCTTCGTCATGCCGTCGAGCCCGGCCATGCCGTAGGAGTCGTTCTGGTAGAACACCGCGATTTTCGTGAGCCCCAGGCTCGTGAGGTGGCGCACGATGAGCGCCGTCTCGTCGTAGTACGAGGCGCGCACATGAAAGATCAGGCGGTTGAACGGCTGGCGCAGCGCCTCGGCCCCCGAGAAGGGGCCGAAGAACGGCAGCCGGGCCTTGGTGAAAAAGGGCAGCGCAGCCAGGCTGCCGGGGGCGCCGATATAGCCAAACAGCGCGAACACCTCGTCGGCAATGAATTTGCGGGTGTTTTCGGCGCAGCGCTCGGGCTCGTAGCCGTCGTCCAGGGTGCGGATTTCCACCTGCCGCCCGCCCAAGCCGCCCTGGGCGCTGAACTGGTCAAAAAAGAGCTGCGCCCCGAGGTTGAACTGCACACCGAGCTGGGCCGCGGGGCCGGTGAAGGGGGCCGATTGCCCGAGCACGATGCGGCCATCGCCCTGCGCCCGCGCCAAATGAAAGCCCCCCAGCGCCACGGCGCCCAGGCCCACGGAAAACCGTCTGCGACCCCATGCGGCTTGGTTCATGCTGAAATCCCCGTCCCGGTGTTGCGTGAGAGAGCCAAGGAGGTGGCCTCTTGCTACCGGTTTCCGGTGGTGTGCCGGTAGACAATGTCGGCGATTGTCTGCGGCAATTTACCGCGGGTCTGTAATGGAATGGCAGCCGCAGCGGGCGGCCACGGCGCGCCGGCCCTGGCAAGCAAAGCAAGGGCGCCCCGGGGGAAGGAATCCGGCGCGCATCGGGTCGGCGCGCGGAGTCGGGGGGCTGCGCATGCGGCGCTGAAATTGGAAATTCACACGCCCTTACCATCCCCTGCGCCGCAAGCACCAGACCCGTCGCAATCTCCCCACCACTCGGGCCGATTCCCGCGCGCAGTTCAGGGATCAGCTGCGCACGCGCCCGTCGCCGGTGAGCATGGATATTTCGACGAACTTCGACGCGGCATGGTTGCTGGCGCTGAACGACACCGGAAAGCCCGAGATCGTGCGGTTGCCGATCGCCTCGGTGCCCGCGATGAAGCTCTCGCGCGTGAGC
>NZ_AFAL01000486.1 GCF_000193225.1 Verminephrobacter aporrectodeae subsp. tuberculatae At4
GGTGACGAATGCCGTCTCGCCCATGGTGAGCTCGGTGTCGGACAGCGTGATGCTCACGGTGGGGCGCACGAGGTCGTAGCTGAACGGCTCGGAGGACGGGGTTCCCTCTCCCTGGTTGCCCGCCAGATCGGTCACGCCGGAGAGGTTCACCCGGACGCGGTTGCTGCTCGTCGAGCGGCCGACGGCAGGCGGGGCCGTGAGGGTGCACTGCCAGGTGATGCCGTCGTCGCTGCGCAGGTCGGAGAAGATGCCGCCGCTGGACGCGGGGTTGATCGTGAGGTCCGACAGGGTGAAGGCCTTGCCGTCCGTGGGAGGCAGGCTCCGGTCCAGCGCTTCGGAGAAGACGATGGTGACGGTGGTCGCTTCGTTGCCGCTGAGCTTGCTGTCAGCGAGCGTGATGGAGCGCACCGAGGGCCGCGTGGTGTCCACCTGGTAGTCGGCGCTGCTCGCGTGGCCGAACCCGGTGCGGCCGACGGTGTTGGTCACGCCCGCGAGGTTCACGCGGATGGCGTTGCTGCTGTCCTCGGTATTCCCATTCGGGGTGAACGTGGCGCTCCAGGTGCGGCCGTCGGCGTTCGCCGTCAGGGGCCCCAGCGTGCCGTTGGGCGCCTCGACGTCGTCGGCCGTGAAGCCGAGGACCGGCACGTTGAAGCGGAAGGTGACGGTGCTCGTCTCGCCGATCTTCAGGGCGCTGTCGCTCAGCGTGATGGTGGCGCTGGGGCGCGTGGATTCGATGGTGTCTATCTGGTAGTTGGCGCTGGTGGCGCTGCCGAGGCCTGCCCGGCCTGCACGGTTGGTCACGCCGGCCAGGTTCACGCGGATGGTGTTGCTCGTGTCCTGCACGTTGAGCGTGGGCGTGAAGGTCGCCGTCCAAGTCGTGCTGAGTGAATTCCCCGTGAACAGGCTCAGCGTGCCGTTGGCGTCGCTGAGCACGATGTCGTCTGCCGTGAAGCCCCTCACTTGGCTGTTGAAGACAATGGTGACGGTGGTGGTTTCGTCGATCCTGAGGTCGGTGTCGGCCAGCGGATGGTGGCGGTGGGGCGCATGGCCGTGGTGTCGATGGCGTAGTCGGCGCTGCTGGCCGTGCCCTCGCCCGTGTTGCCTGCGGCGTTGCTCACGCCCGCGAGGTTCACGCGGACGGTGTTGCTCGCGTTTGCGGTGTTCGCCGTGGGCGTGAAGGTCGCCGTCCAGGTCTTGCCGTAGGCATCCGCGGTGAGCGGGCCCAGCGTGCCGCGGGCGTCGCTGAGCACGACGTCCTGCGCGCTGAAGCCCATGACCTCCTCGCTGAAGGCGAAGCGCACCGTGGTGGTCTGGCGCATCGTGAGGCTGGTGCTGTCGAGTGCGATCGTGACGCCGGGGCGCACGGTGCTGACGCTGTAGCTGGCGCTGCTGGCCTGGCCAGAGCCTATGGTGTCGGCCGGATTGACGGCGTCGGTCACGCCGAAGAGGTTCACGCCGATCGTGTTGCTCGCACTGTGGACGTTGGCCGTGGGCGTGAAGGTCGCCGTCCAGGTCTTGCCGTCGGCGTTCGCCGTGAGCGGGCCCAGCGTGCCGTTGGCGTTCGTGAGGATGACGTCGTCTGCCGTGAAGCCGTTGACGCGGTCGTTGAAGACAATGGTGACGGTGGTGGTTTCACCGGCCATGAGGCGGTTGTCGGCGAGCGTGATGGTCGCGGTGGGCGAGATGACGAGGTCGCGGGTGTCTACGTTGTAGTAGCCGCCGTGGAACCCGCCCTCGCGGGACATATTGCCCGCGAGGTCGCGGATGCCGTGCGCCGCCCCCATCACGACGCTCAGCTTGGCCCAGGTCACGGAGGTCCGGAACGTCGGGGCGCTGAGGGTGATGCTCCAGATCTTTCCGCCGTCGGTGGAGTTCAGGCCGGACATCGTGCCACCGGAGGCGCCGGCGGAGCTGTATATGTCGTCGAGGCCAAAGCCCGTCACCGGTTCGTTGAAGGTGACGGTGATGGTCAGCGTGCCGTTGGATCGCAGGTTGTGGCTCGAGACGGCGATCCCGTTCACCTGGGGCGGGGAGCTGTCGTTGGCGTAGGCTTGGTCGTTGGCTATGTAAGTCCCCGCCGGGTCGCCGGGCACGTTGCCCCCGCCGACCGTGTTGCCCGCGGCATCGCTGATGTCGCGCAGCTTGATCGCGATGCAGTTGTCGGGCATGTTGTCCGCAGAAGGGGACCGGAGCGTGAGCTTCCACGTGGTTCCGCCGTCCGTGGTGCGCAGGTTCGACAGCGTTCCCCGCAGGCCATTGATCGACTGGTTGCGCTGGGTCAGGGAATCGATGATCTCCAGGTCATCGAGCGTGAAGCTGCTTGTATCGATTGCCTGGGAGAAGGTGATGGTGACGGTGGTCTCCTCGTGCGCCGCCAGGAGGCGGTCGTCGATGACCAGACTGCGCAGCATGGGCCGCACGGTGTCCACGACGTAGTTGGCGCTGCTCGCGCTGCCGACCCCGGCCACTCCCGCGGCGTTGCGCACGCCCGCCAAGTCCACGCGGACGGTGTTGTTCGCGACCTCGGTGTTCGCCGTGGGCGTGAAGGTGGCGGTCCAGGTCTTGCCGTCCGCGCCGACGGCCAGATCGCTCAGCGTGCCGTTGCCGCTCGTGAGCACGATGTCGGCGGCGTCAAAACCGGTGACGACCTCGTTGAATTGGAAGGTCACGATGGCGTGCGCGCCCACGGTGAGCGGGCTGGCCAGCGTGATGCGCAGGCTGGGGCGCCCGGCGATGGTGTCGATGTCGTAGCTCACGCCGGTGGCAACCACCCCCTCGCCCGCGTTGCCCGCCAGGTCGTTCACGCCGCGCATGTTCACGCGAAAGGTGTTGTTCGACGAGCTGATGCCGGGATCGGCGCGCTCTCGCGGTCCAGACGCTGCCGTCTCCGGTGGACGTGAAGTGCGACAGCATGCCATCGCGCAGGCCGTTGACCAGCAGCACGTCGTTCAGGCCAAAGTCCGTCACCGGTTCGGAGAAGGTGAAGCTCACCAGCGCGCTTTCTCTGTACTTGAGAACGGTGTCGCTCTCGCCCGCGCCGTAGCTGATGCGCGTGCCAAGCAGCGTGGGCCGAATGGTGTCCACGCTGTAGCGCAGGCCCGTGGCCACGATGCCCAGGCCCGCGCTGCCCTCGCGGGTGTTGACGCCCGCGAGGTTCACGCTGATCGGGTTGTACGCCGATGTGACGCCGGCGCCGGGGGCATTCAGCGTCACCTCCCAGGTGTCGCTGCTGCCGTCGCCCCCGGGCTGCCAGGCGGTGAACACTTGGCCCACGCTGCCGCTGCCGGGGGCCAGGACTACGTCGGAGGCGTCAAAGCCCTTCACGGGCTCGCTGAATTTGATGGTGACGTAGGCAGTCTGGCCAATGCCGAGCCGGTCGTCGTCGATGCTGTGGCCGCTCGCGGCCAGCGTGGGCAGCACGGTGCCCACGGTGTAGGCGTTGCTCGAGACCGGGTCGCCCAGGCCCGCGGTGCCATGCGTGTCGCGCACGCTGTTGACGTTCACGCGGATCACGCCGCTGGCGTTGCGCGTGTCGACCAGGGGCGTGAGGATGGCGGTCCAGGTTTTGCCGCCGTCGGTGCTCGCGGGCTCGCCCAGCGTGCCCCGGGCATTCGACAGGTCCAGGGCCGCCCTGAGGCTGGTGACGCTGACTTCCTTGGAGAAGGCAAAGGTGACGAGGGCGGTCTCTCCGGCATTCAGGTGGGTGTCGGAGAGCGTGATGCCGTCGAGTTGGGGCCGCGTGCTATCCACGGTGTACTCGGCGGACTCGTACATCCCGGAGCCCGGATTGCCGTTCTCGTCCTTGACCTTGGACAGGTCCAGGGAAATGCGGCCCATGCCCTTGCCCATGGTCACGTTCGGGGTGAACGTGGCGGTGCAGACCTTGTCGGTATCGTCCCATCCCAGGGCGGACAGAACGCCCAGGGGCGAGACCACGTGGCGGATGAAGTCCTCATCCGGCAGCGCGGCGCTGAACGCGAAAGTCACCGTCGTGCTCTCGCCCCGGCTCAGGTAGGAGTCACCCAGGCGGATGACGACGTTATTCAGCGTGGAACTCCAGCTGCTGCCCACAGCGGTCACGACCGTGTACTCGCTGGACTGGAACACCCCCGTGCCCTGGTTGCGGAACTTGTCCGTGACGTTCGTCAGCTCCAGCGTGAGGCGGCCGTGGAGTCCGCGCACGTCGGCATTCGGGGTGAACGTGGCGGTGTAGATTCGGGCGTTGTCCGTCGCCCGGGTCAGGTTGGACAAGTGGCCATACGGCGTTGCCACGTCGCCGATGGCGAAGCTGTCGAACGACGGCCATCCGTCGAACTCGAAGGTCACCGTCGCAGTCTCGCCCGGGGTCAGGCGGGTGTCGCTCAGGTGGATGCTGACGCGGCTGAAGTCGGAGAGCGGCGCGTTGTCCACGGTGTACTCGGTGGACTGGAACACCCCCGTGCCCGGGTTGTCGTCGCTGCCGTTGAGCTTGGCCAAGTCCAGCGTGATCTGGCCTACGGCCTGGCGCGTTCTGCTGTGCGGCGTGAAGTGGCCGGTGTAGATCCTGGCGTTGTTCGGGTCCTTGACCAAGTCGCGAAAGACGCCCAGCGGCGCCACGACGTCGCTGAGGGCGAAACTCGATTCCAACGGCGCTGCGTTGAACTCGAAGGTCACGCGCATGCTCTGGTCCAGCGTCAGCAGCGCGTCGCTCAGGCGGATGCTCACGTGATTCAGATTCGGGTTGCTCTGCGCGTTGCGCGGCATGGTGTCCACGACGTACTCGGCAGACTGGAACGTCCCGGCGCCCGGATGGCCCTTGTAGTCGCCGGCGTCCGAGACGTTCGCCAGGTTCAGGCTGATGCGGCCGACGGACCGGCTCGTGTTCGCATTCGGTGTGAATGTGGCGGTGTAGCTCGTGCCGCCGACCACTTCCGTGTTCAAATTGGTCAAAACGCCATTCGGCACCACCATATCGGGGATAAGGAAAGTCCCGTTCCACGGTCCTTCGTCGAAATC
The DNA here is from genome assembly GCF_000193225.1 of Verminephrobacter aporrectodeae subsp. tuberculatae At4. Lineage (GTDB taxonomy): Bacteria > Pseudomonadota > Gammaproteobacteria > Burkholderiales > Burkholderiaceae_C > Acidovorax > Acidovorax aporrectodeae. The sequence goes on from NZ_AFAL01000486.1 coordinate 4,996, forward strand.
GATTCTGACCGTCGTCGTCTCGCCTTCGGTCAGATAGGGGTCGTCGAAGCGGATGGAGACCTTCGTGACGTTCGCCGGCACCATGGTGTCCACGGTGTATTCCCTGGACTGGAACACCCCGGTGCCGTCATTACCAATTTCAGTCGAATCCCTGAGGTTCGCCAAGTTCAGCGTGATCCGGCCCACGGCCCGGTTTATGTGGTCATTCGGTGTGAATGTGGCGGTGAATATCTTGAGGTTGTCGCGGTTCTGGACCAAGTTGGACAGCGTGCCATGGGACACCTCCACATCGTGGGTCGTGAAACTGTGCGACCGGTTGTGGGACGGAGGGGGTACATCCGCGGGTAGGACAATGGGCGACCACGGCACTTCGTTGAACTCGAAAGTGACCGTCATGGTCTCCCAATAGGTCAACACTTCGTGGCTGAGGCTGATGGTGACGTGGTTGAGACGGGGGTTGGAGACCGCGTCGGGCGGCGTGGTGTCCACGGTGTATTCCTCGGACTGGAATACCCCGGCAAGCCGACTGAAGAAGCTATATCCGAGCGCGCTCAGATCCAGGGTGATGCGGCCGACGGCCTTGCCCATTATGCCCGCAGTCGGTGTGAATTTGGCGGTGAAGACCCGGAGGTCGTTGGAGTCCTGGGTCAAGTTGGACAAAGCGCCAAGGGGTGAATCCGGAGGAACCGTCCGGCTTCCAGTGGTGGTCGTGAGCGTGAAGGAAGGAGAGCCCCAACCAGTATTCCACCACGGCTTTTCGTTGAATACGAAGGTCACCGTCATGGTCTCCCCGGCGGTCAAATAATGGTCGCTGAGCAAAACGGTGGCACTGCTGACGTGCGAGGAGTGGCCGTCGAATGGTGCGGTCATGGGATATTCCTTTGAAAATAATTCCGTTCGCGCACGGAAAATTCATGCAGCGGTATCATTCGGTGCAAATGCAATGACAAGTGATATTGCAAGAGTAATGAACAGGGAAAATACAAGTGCAATATCAGAGCCAAAACCCGTTGGACGCCCAATCGGACGCCTGGCCCACGATGGACAGCGGCATCTGCGCTGCGGCGCCGGGGGCGGTGATGGCGCCGTTGGCCTGGCCGTCGGCGTCGAACCGACCGCCATCGCTGATTTCAAAGTCCAG
>NZ_AFAL01000485.1 GCF_000193225.1 Verminephrobacter aporrectodeae subsp. tuberculatae At4
GGTGACCGGCTTTGGCAAGGCGAATCTGAGCGTGCCCAGCGGCACGCTGTCCGATCTGACCGCGTCCGAAGGCGGCGTGCTCTGGACCGGCACCCTGACCCCCGCGGAGAACACCGCGGCGGCGAGCAACGCGATCAGCGTGAGCAGCCTTGCCGGTGTCGAGGACGCCGCGCGCAACACCGCCACGGGGAGCAGCGTCAGCAGCGAAAACTACCAAGTGAACACCGTGGCGCCGCAGTTGCTGAGCATCGTGCTGGGCGACAGCGCGCTGAAAATCGGCGATACGGCCCGCGTCACCGTCACTTTCAGCGAAGCGGTGAGCGGCTTTGGCAAGGCGAACCTGAGCGTGTCCAGCGGCACGCTGTCCGAGCTGGCGGCCGCCGAAGGCGGCAAGGTCTGGACCGGCACCCTGACCCCCGCGGCGAACACCACGGCGGCGACCAACGCCATCCACGTGAACACCCTTGGCGGCGTAAAAAGCACGGCCGACAACGCCGCCACGGGCAGCGACGTGAGCAGCGACAACTACAGCGTGGACACCACGGCGCCCCAGCTGACCCAGATCACACTCGACGACAACGCGCTCAAGGCGGGTGATACGGCCACCGTCACCATCACCTTCGGCGAAGCGGTCACCGGCTTCAACAAGGACCACCTGAGCGTCTCCAGTGGCACGCTCGGCGCGCTCACGCGCAGCGCCGACGGCCTGAGCTGGACCGGCACCCTGACCCCGGCGGCAGACACCACGGTGGCAAACAACGTCATCAGCGTGAACAACCTCAGCGGCGTCGCGGACGCTGCCGGCAACCCGGCCACGGGCAACAGCACGACCAGCGCCAACTACAGCGTGAACACCGTGGCGCCCCAGTTGCTGAGCATCGTGCTCGATGACAGCGCGCTGAAAATCGGTGAAACAGCCACCGTCACCGTCAGCTTCAGCGAGGCGGTCAGTGGCTTGACCGCCGCGCACCTGAGCACTCCCCATGGCGCGCTCGGCGCGCTCACGCGCAGCGCCGACGGCCTGAGCTGGACCGGCACGCTGACCCCGGCGGAGAACACCACGGCGGCGAGCAACGCCATCAGCGTAGGCAACCTCGACGGCGTAAAAAATTCCGTCGACAGCGCCGCCGTGGGCAGCCAGGTCATCAGCAGCAACTACAGCGTGGACACCGTGGCGCCCCAGCTGAGCCACATCACGCTCGACAACGACGCGCTGAAAATCGGCGCTACGGCCACCCTCACCGTCACTTTCAGCGAAGTGGTCGCTGGCCTGACTGCCGCGCACCTGAGCGTTCCCCATGGCACGCTCGGCGCGCTCACGCGCAGCGCCGACGGCCTGAGCTGGACCGGCACACTGACCCCGGCGGCCAACACCACGGCCGCGAGCAACATCATCAGCGTGGACAACCTCAGCGGCGTCGCGGACGCTGCCGGCAACCCGGCCACGGGCAGCAACGTCACCAGCGCCAACTACAGCGTGGACACCACGGCGCCCCAGCTGACCGGCATCACGCTCGACGACAGCGCGCTCAAGGCGGGCGAGACGGCCAGCGTCACCATCACTTTCAGCGAAGCGGTCACTGGCTTGACCGCCGCGCACCTGACCGTTCCCAACGGCACGCTCGGCACGCTCACGCGCAGCGCCGACGGTCTGAGCTGGACCGGCACGCTGACCCCCGAGGCCAACACCACGGCGACGGCGAACACCATCCGCGTGAACAACCTCAGCGGCGTCGCGGACGCTGCCGGCAACCCGGCCACGGGCAGCGACGTCAGCAGCAGCAACTACAGCGTGGACACCGTGGCGCCGCAGTTGCTGAGCATCGTGCTCGACGACAGCGCGCTGAAAATCGGCGAGACGGCCCACGTCACCGTCACCTTCAGCAAGGCGGTCGATGGCTTTGGCGCCGCGCACCTGACCGTCTCCGATGGCACGCTCGGCGCACTCACGCGCAGCACCGACGGCCTGACATGGACCGGCACGCTGACCCCGGCAGCGAACACCACGGCAGCGAGCAACGCCATCAGCGTGAACAACCTCAGCGGCGTCGCGGACGCTGCCGGCAACCCGGCCACGGGCAGCCCAAGCAGCGAAAACTACGCCGTGGACACCGCAGCGCCCACGCTGACCAGCATCGCCGTCGGCGCCAGCGCGCTCAAGGCCGGCGAGACGGCCACCGTCACCATCAGCTTCAGCGAGGCGGTCAATGGCTTTGGCGCCGCACACCTGACCACTCCCAATGGCACGCTCGGCGCGCTCACGCGCAGCACCGACGGCCTGAGCTGGACTGGCACCCTGACCCCGGCAGCGAACACCACGGCGGCGAGCAACGCCATCAGCGTGAACAACCTCAGCGGCGTCACGGACGCTGCCGGCAACCCGGCCACGGGCAGCGCCGTCAGCAGCGAAAACTACGCCGTGGACACAGCAGCGCCCACGCTGACCAGCATCGCCGTCGGCGCCAGCGCGCTCAAGGCCGGCGAGACGGCCAGCGTCACCATCAGCTTCAGCGAAGCGGTGAGCGGCTTTGGCAAGGCGAACCTGAACGTGCCCGGCGGCACGCTGTCCGATCTCAGCGCGTCCGAAGACGGCAAGGTCTGGACCGGCACGCTGACCCCCGCGGTGAACACCACGGCGGCGAGCAACGCCATCAGCGTAAACAACCTCAGCGGCGTCGCGGACGCTGCCGGTAACCCGGCCACGGGCAGCGACGTCGCCAGCGCAAACTACGCCGTGGACACCGCCGTGCCCACGCTCAGCAGCATCGCCATCGACGACCGCGCGCTCAAGGCCGGCGAGACGGCCAGCGTCACCATCACCTTCAGCGAAGCGGTGATCGGCTTTGGCAAGACGAACCTGAACGTGCCCCACGGCACGCTGTCCGATCTGAGCAGTTCCGAAGGCGGCAAGGTCTGGACCGGCACGCTGACCCCCGCGGTGAACACCACGGCGGCGAGCAACGCCATCCACGTAAACACCCTCAGCGGCACCGCGGACGCTGCCGGCAACCCGGCCACGGGCAGCGACGTCACGAGCGAGAACTACGCCGTGGACACCGTGCGGCCCGCGCTGCGCGCGAGCAACGCCATCACGCTCAGCGAGCGCACATTGGCCTCCGGAAAAACCGCCAGCGTCAGCTTCCACTTCAACACGGCGGTGCAGGACATCTCCGCCGCCGCAAGCGCGAGCAACGGCGCGCTGTCCAACTGGAGTGCCAACGCAGACGGCACGGTCTGGAGCGCCACCCTGACGCCCACGGCGAACGTGGAGGCCAGCACCAACCAGGTCACGCTGGACCCTGCCCACGTGCACAGCGTCACCGGCAACGCCGGCGAGGGGCCCCCCGGGCAGTCGGAAAACTACGTGGTCGACACCTCGGTTCCGACGTTCGAGCACGCCACGGCCAACGGACGCAATCTGGTGCTGAGCTATACCGAAGCCAGCAGCCTGGGTCTGGACGAGACGAATACCGCCCCCGCCACGGCCTTTGCGGTGAGCAGCAGCAGCGGTCTGACCATCCGCGTCGAGAGCGCCACGGTGAATGCCCTGGCCAAGACCGTCACGCTGCGCCTGAACCGCGACGTGGACAGCATCGAGACGCTGAACGTGGGCTACACCCGGCCCGCGAGCGGCAACAACGTGCTGCAAGACGCAGCCGGCAACGACGCGGCGAACCTCACGAACCAGGCAGTAACGAACAACTCCGCAGCCGACACCACGGCCCCCGTGCTCAGCACGGCCACGGTCAGCGGGCGCGAGTTGGTGCTGAGCTACACCGAGGCCAGCAGCCTGGGTCTGGACGCGGTGCATACGGCCCCCGCCACGGCCTTTGCGGTGAGCAGCGCCAGCGGCGTCGCCATAAGCGTCGAGAACGTCACGGTGAGCGCCACGGCCAAGACCGTCACGCTGGAACCCTGAGCCGCAACGTGGCCCACGGGGAGACGCCTGAGC
>NZ_AFAL01000484.1 GCF_000193225.1 Verminephrobacter aporrectodeae subsp. tuberculatae At4
CAGGTTGGACAGCGTCGCGTAACCGCTCACGCTCAGGTCGGCGATGCGGAAGCTGTCGGTCGCGATGGCTTCGGCGAAGCGGATGGTGACGGTGGTGCTCTCGCCCATGATCAGTTTGTCGTCGCCGATCGTGATCGGGTTGGTCGCTGCGAGCGTGGGGCGGTTGGTGGTGGTGGGCTGTCCCTCGGTGTTGACCGTGTAGTTGGCGCTGATGGCGGTGCCGGTACCGGAGCGGCCTGCCATGTTGGCTACGCCGGCCAAGTTGACGCTGATGGTGTTGGTCGCGTCGCTGACGTTGGCCTTGGGTGTGAAGGTGGCGATCCAGATTTGGTTGCCGGTGGTCCTGAGCGCGCCGAGCGTGCCGGTGTTGGTGTCGAGCACGACGTCATCCATCGTGAAGCCGAGGACCACTTGGTTGAAAGTGAAGGTGACGGTCGTCGTTTCGCCCGTGGTGAGCGCGGTATCGGTCAGTGTGATCGTTGCGGCAATTGGCGCGGTGTTCACGATGAAGCTGTCGCTGGTGGCGCTGCCGGTGCCGGCGGTGCCTGCGGCGTCGGTCACGCCCGCGAGGTTCACGCGGATGGTGTTGCTCTCGGCGATGACGCCCGCCGTGGGCGTGAAGGTGGCCGTCCAGGTTCGGCCGTCGGCGCTGCATACGAGGTCGCTGAGCGTGCCGTTGGCATGGGTCGGAAGCCGTTGACGGGTTTGTTGAAGGCGATGATGACGGTCGCCTTTTCTCCCGTCGTGAGGCGGTCATCGGTCAGTGTGACGCGTGCGCTCAGGCCGGATGTCTGGCCCGTGCTGCCGGGCCGGGTGTCAATGCTGTAGTTGCTGCTGAAGGAGGTGCCCGACGTATTCCCCGCCAAGTCCGTCACGCCGTTGAAGTTGACGCCGATGCTGTTGGTGGCAGCGTTGATATTCACTGTGGGCGTGAAGGTGGCGGTCCAAGTCCTGCCGTCTCCGAGGGCGGTTAGCGGACCCAGCGTGCCCTGGGTCCTTGACAGGTCGATGTTGTTGGCGGTGAAGCCGGTGACGGGCTCGCTGAAGCTGATGGTGACGGTGGTGGTTTCGCCCGCGGTGAGGGCGCTGTCGCCCAGCGTGACGACGGCGCTGGGCTCGAGGGTGTCGATGTCGTAGGTGACCGTGGAGACGACCTGGCCCACACCGGCGTTGCCTGTGGGGTTGGTCACGCCGGCGAGGTTGACGCGGATCTGGTTGCCCGTTGAGTTGTGGTTGAGGGAGTAGCCGAAGGGGAAATCAGCCCACCCCGGAGCCGTCAGCGTGACCGTCCAGGTGGTGCCGCCGTCGGTGCTTTGCAGGTTGGTCAGCTTCGCGTAACCGCCCACGCTCAGGTCGGAGGTGCTGAAGCTGTTGGTCGCGATGGCTTCGGCAAAGCGGATGGTGACGGTGGTGCTCGCGCCAATGCCCAGTTTGTTGTTGCCGATCGTGATCGGGTTGGTCGCTGCGAGCGTGGGGCGCTGGGTGCCCCCGGTGTTCGTGGTCTCGCCCGCGCGGAGGCCGGGGGTGGCGTGCGAATCGATGCTCATGGTGTTTTGGGAGTGGGATGGGGGGTGGCCGGGGTTGGGCAGTGCCTGGCCCTGTGGACAGGGGATGCAGGGGGGCAGCGCCTGTTCGTGGTCTTGTCCGAATGTCGCTTGGGCCCTGGTGTCCCCTGCCGCAAGGGGCGCTGCGGCGCAGCCAAGGGAGCGGCCTTGGCGCTGCTGCGGGTGCAGATCGCCTACATGACTGCGGGCATGCTGTGGTGGCGAATCAGGCCAGAACCGTGCAGGCGCCATGGTGGTTCTTTTCCGGATGCAGGCCCGATTCGGGGGCGGGCCTCAGAGCCAGAACTCGCCATGCGCCACGTTGGAGGCCTGCCCCACGATGGACAGCGGCATTTGCGCTGCGGCGCCGGGGGCGGTGATGACGCCGTTGGCCTGGCCGTCGGCGTCGAACGGTCCGCCATCGGTGATTTCAAAGTCCAGCCGCAGTCGCCCGCCTTCGCTCACCATCTTGCCGCCGTGGGGCGCGCTGCTCAGGTTGGTCCAAGTGCCGGTGCTGTCTTTCACCCAGTAGCCGTTGACGCCCAGCGCGGGGTCCAGATACAGGCTGAACTTCTCGCTGCTGTGGCCTGGGGCCAGCCTCGCCTCGAAGCGGAGCAGCCCGAGGGGCATTTCCATCCCCGGGGGTAATTGGGCGGGGACGTCCTTTTGCTCCAGGCGGGTGATGCGGGCACCGCTGTGCGGGTCCAGCTTGCCGTTCTGGCTGCCTGCTACCAGGGTCACGGAGGTGCTGGTTGCGCTTTCTCCGGTGGAGCGGACTTTGAAACTGGTCGATCCCACTGCCGCTTGCGTGCTGTCCTGGACGCCGTCTCCGTTGCCGTCGCCGGGGGCTGCGCCAGAGGGGCCGGAGAGGAAGGGGGGCGGGTTTTCGAGGCTGTCGGGAATGCTGTCGCCGTCCGTGTCCTTGGTGTCCTTGTACGTCGGGCCTTCCGGGGCCGATGGGCTCGGGCTTGAAGCTGGACTTGGGCTCGGACTTGGAGCCGGGCTCGGTGGCGCGGGTGTGCGGTTGTCCACCGGCATGGCCGCGAAACTGGCCGCGTCGTTGCCGGCTATGTCCTGTATGGCGTCGGCATCGTTGCCGGTCGTCGGGTCGGTGTAGGCGACGCTCACTGCCTGGCCGTTGGTGACCGTGGTGGTCAGCGTCAGGCTGACGGTCTTTTCCTGCGCATTTACCGCGATGGCGGTGACGGCGGTGAGTACGTTATCGGCGCGCACCGTGAAGGCCGTGATGGGCGGGATATGCGTTGCGTCCAGGCTGCTTCCTTCGGTGTAGCGCAGCACCAGCTGGATGGCGTTCACCGTGGCGCTGGCGAGCACCGGGGCCCGGGTGTCGATCTGGTAGCTGGGGCCATGGGCGTGGCCGGTGCCGGCGCGGCCTGCGGTGTTGCGCACGCCCGCCAAGTTCACGCCGATGGTGTTGTTGCTGTTCTCGACGCCTGCCGTGGGCGTGAAGGTCGCTGTCCAGGTTCTTCTGGCCTGGTCATTCGTCGTGGGGTCGGTCAAGGTGCCGTTGGCATCGCTGAGCACGACGTCGTCGCGCGTGAAGCCGGTGACGGGCTCGTTGAAGACAAAGGTGACGGTGGTGGTTTCGCCCACGGTCAGATGGGTGTCGGCCAGCGTGATCGTGGCGGTCGGGCCGGTGGTGTCCGTCCGGGTGTCCACGGAGTAGTTGGCGCTGACCATGCTGCCGGTCCCGGCGATGCCCGCGTCGTTGGTCACCCCGGCGAGGTTCACGCGGATGGTATTCGTCGGAGCGCTGACGTTGGCCGTGGGCGTGAAGGTCGCTGTCCAGACCGTGCGCTCGGCGTTGGCCGTGGGCCAACTCAGCGTGCCGTTGGGGCACACGATGTCGCTGGCGTCAAAGCCGTTGACGGGCTCGTTGAAGCGGAAGGTGACGGTCGTGGTCTCGCCCGCGGTGAGCGCGCTGTCGGCCAACGTGATGCTCGCCGTGATGCTCGCCGTGGGGCGCGTGGTATCGACGGAGT
>NZ_AFAL01000483.1 GCF_000193225.1 Verminephrobacter aporrectodeae subsp. tuberculatae At4
CTACTGGATCATAGATTGGATGGTTGCTACAGACAAAAGCTCTAATTATGATTATTTTCGTTAATGTTTTACTGGGCAAAAATATCATCACCAATGAAACATTTACTGCGCTTTTATTAATGGCAGTTGTCAGTACTATGTTAGCAGTGCCGGTAACATATCCGAAGCTGCAACGAATGAAATCGCTAATTTCCAAGTCAAAATAATGACCTTCTTTAATTGTAACTGCCTGGCATCCGGCATATGAATCGGTGATGCGTAATACTTGCCCCATGTCGCCCAGAAACTTCAGCGTTGAGTCACGAGGAGAAGGATGCATTGCTCCAAGAGAAGGACGCATTGCTTGAGCACAAGGATGCATTGATTGGACAGTTGGTCGTTCGGGTCCAAGAATTGGTCACCCGGGTGGGCAAGTCGGTCATACGCAGACTTGGCTTGCGCACCAACTGCCAATCAACGCCACGTAGCAAACGCTGTTCGGCCACTCGTTCGGTGGGCTGCTGACGCGCTGTTCAGCCGACCCCGGCGCTGTTCCAACGCTACTGCGCTGCCAGCCCTTCGATCTGGTGGGGCGATCGAGCCATCCTGGTGCACCGCGACCGCTTCCTGCAGCGCCCTGCGGGCGGCGGCGATGACGGCCGGCGTCTGCTGCTCACGGCCGGCAGCCTGGAGGAAGGCGCTGCCAAGCCCCTGGCGGACCCGGGGCGCGAGCGCCGCCAACGCGAGCGGCGCCAAACCGGCGCCTGGTGCGGCGGCGCTTGGCTGCGCTGGCCGGGCTGCTGCTGGTGCTGCTCTCGCTGCTGGCGCTGGACATTTCCACCGGCCCGGCGCGCTTTCCCTGGACGCAGCTGCTGACGGGTCTGTGGCAGCCCGGGGCACTGCCGCTGGAACAGCGCGTGATCCTGTGGCAGGTGCGTCTGCCCAGCGCGCTGCTGGCGGTGCTGGTGGGCGCGGCGCTGGGGCTGGCGGGGGCCGAGATGCAGACGGTGCTGAACAATCCGCTGGCCAGTCCTTTCACACTGGGGCTGTCGGCAGCGGCCAGTGTGGGCGCCTCTGCGGTGGCGATCAGTGGCTGGACCTGGACGCTGTGGAGTGAAAACCTCGCGCTGACGGTCGGCGCCTTTGCCGGCGCGCTGCTCGCCACCTTGCTGATCGTCTGGCTGGCTTGGCGCCAGGGCGCCGGCACCGGGACCGTGGTGCTGTTCGGCATCGCCCTGATGTTCAGCCTGGAGTCGCTGCTGTGGCTGCTGCAGTACATCGCCGACAACGACGCGCTGCAGCAGATCGTGTTCTGGACCATGGGCAGCCTGGGCCGCACCAGCGGCACCAAGGTCGCGCTGCTGGCCGCCGTGCTGGCGCTGGCCGGCCCATGGGCCGCCCGCGACGCCTGGACCCTGACCGTGTTGCGCGGCGGGGACGAGCAGGCGCGCAGCCTGGGTCTGCCGGTGGAACGCCTGCGCGTGCTGGTGTTGCTGCGCATCAGCCTGGTCACGGCCACCGCGCTGTCCCTTGTCGGCACCATCGGCTTCGTGGGCCTGGTGGCTCCGCACGTCGCGCGCCTGCTGGTCGGCGAGGACCACCGGCACTACCTGCCCGCCGCCGCGCTGTCCGGGGCGCTGATGGTCTGCGGCGCCTCGGTGCTCAGCAAGAGCGTCGTGCCGGGGGTGGTGCTGCCGATCGGCATCGTCACGGCGCTGATCGGCGTGCCGATGTTCATGCTGCTGCTGTTGCGCCGCAGTGCGTCGGCCCATGAATGACGGCGCCGGCTTCTGCATCCATGCGCTGGATGCGGGCTACGGCAGCCGCCGCGTGCTGTCGCAGCTGTCGCTGGCGCCGGCCGCGCCCGGCAGCATGATCGGCCTGCTCGGGCCGAACGGCGCGGGCAAGTCCACTGTGCTGCGCGCCTGCGCACGCCTGCTGCCGGTCCAGGGCGAGGTGCGCTTGGGCAGCCTGGACTTGCTGCGGTGCCCGCGCGACCACCATCTGCGCCACGTGGCCTATCTGCCGCAAGTGCTGCCGCAAGCCTCCACGCTGCGGGTGCTGGAGAGCATTGCCGGCGCGCTGCGGGCGACCCGCCCCGATCTGCGGGTCGGCGAACGCGAGGCCCGGCTGCAAGCCGTGCTCACCGAACTCCAGTTGCTGCCGCTGGCGCTGCGGCGGCTCGACCAACTCTCCGGCGGGCAGCGCCAAATGGTCGGCTTGGCGCAGGCGCTGGTGCGCCGCGCGCCGCTCATGCTGCTCGACGAACCGACCAGCGCACTGGACCTGCGCTGGCAGATGCTCACCTTGCAGGCGCTGCGCCAGGCGGCACGTGAGCGCGGCGCGATCGTCTGCGTGGCCATGCACGACCTGAATCTTGCCGCGCGCCACTGCGATCGCCTGGTGCTTCTGGGCGCCCCCGGGACGGCTTGTTTGCAACGGGGGGCGGGCGCCGTGGCGGGGCCGCCCTGGGTTGCGTGCACGGGCGGCCTGCTGGCCGAGGGTGCGCCGGATGCGGTGCTGCGGCCGGAGCTGCTGCGCGCGGCCTACGGCATCGAGGCCCGCGTCGAACGCAGCGCCGGGCAAGCCTGCGTGGTGTTGGTGGAGCGGGCGCTGTCGCTGCCGGAGTGGACGGGCGCCGGGGTCCACCGGGTGGATGCGCCTTCCCTTCGCGCGCGCCGCCGGGTTTGAGGGGCGCAGTTTCGCGGGGCAGGGCACGCGCTCACGCGCCTCTCTCTGCCTCCCCGTGGGGGTCTTCGCGAGCGCTGCTGCTTTGCTCCAAAGTCGAGAGCAGCACGGACAGGTGGTGGTCGAGATCGGCCCGTACGGTGGCGGGCAACGCGGAGAGAAGACCGCGTTCGTTCTCCACGTGCGCCTCGACCGCGCGATTGATCAAGCGCAGCCCCTTGCGGGTCAGCTGAACGAGCATGCTGCGTGCGTCCAGCGCGCTCGGCACCCGCTGCACGAGTCCGTTGGTCTCCAGGCGTTTGAGCCGGTGCGTCATCGTTCCGGAGGTCACCATCAGCGTTGAAAACAGCTCCGTTGGCGAGAGGCGGTAGGGCGCACCGGAGCGCCGCAGCGTGGCGAGCATGTCGAATTCCCACAGGCTCAGGCCGAAGTCCGCGAAACAAGCCTCCAGGTGGTGTCCGAGCAGCGCGGCGCATCGCTTGAGGCGCCCGATCGGCCCCATGGGGCTGACGTCGAGGTCGGGGCGCTCGCGCGCCCATTGGTCGAGGATGGCATCCACTGCGTCTGGCAGTCGGTCGTTGGTCCGGGTGGGCATATGTCTTGACTTCAAGATAGTTTTTATACACAATGTGCTCTATCTTGACATCAAGATAAATGCATGTCCAGCCTTCTGGCTGCGAGTGAACGCGCCCATGGGGCGAACGTCATCGCGCTTCTCATGAAACCGCAAGGAAAACCGTATGCTGATCAACTACTGCATGGCGTGCGCCGAAGGAATGACTTTCCGCACCGCTCCCCGGAGGCCAGCATGAGCCGGGGTCCACCGCGCGTTTCCTGGGTCGACCTGCTGCTCACGGCAATCGCGCCCATCGTCTGGGGCAGTACGTACCTGGTCACCACCGAGTTGTTGCCCGCGGACCGTCCGCTGCTCGCCGCAGTGATGCGTGCCTTGCCCGCCGGTCTGCTGCTCGTGGCGCTGGGCGGGCGCCTGCCCCGGGGCGCGTGGTGGTGGCGCATGGCGGTGCTGGGGGTGCTCAACATCGGTGCCTTCTTCTATTTGCTGTTCGTGGCTGCGTATCACCTGCCCGGCGGGGTTGCGGCGCTGATCCTGTCCTCTCAGCCCGTGATCGTGCTCATTCTGGGGACCCTGCTGTTGGGCCGGGCCTTTGTTCCGGTGCAGTTGCTGGCCTGCGTGCTCGCCGTCGCGGGCGTGGGCCTGGTGGCGTTACAGCCTGGCGCACGCTTCGATGGCGTGGGCATTGCGGCGGGGGGCGCGGGGGCGCTGTCGATGGCCCTGGGGCTGGTGCTGTCCAAGCGCTGGGGACGTCCTTCCGGTGTGGGCGTCATGACCTACACCGGGTGGCAGCTCGGCATCGGCGGCGCCGTGCTGTTGCCCGTGATGCTGCTTGGTGAGGGGCTGCCGGCCGGCCTCAGCGCGGCGAACTGGATGGGCTTCGGATACCTGTCGGTGATCGGTGCGCTTCTGGCCTATGCCTTGTGGTTTCGGGGCATCGAGCGCATGCCGGCGTTGTCGCTGTCCTTCCTCTCGCTGCTGAGCCCGCTATCGGCAGCGCTGCTGGGCTTTGTGTACCTGGGCCAAGGCCTGGGCCCGACCCAGCTGCTGGGTGCGGCTTGCGTCGTCGGCGCGGTCGTGCTGGCACAGGCCCGGGATGCTGCGACCGCGGCATCTGATCCAAGTTCCTGATGCGCGCGGTGGACACGGCCACGGGTGGCCGCACCGCGCGCACCACACCGCGCACACCAGGCAGGCCGTGCGGATCAGCACGGCCGAGACGGGCGGTCTGCTGGCAGCCGCCCATGCCCCAAGTACCGCCAACAAACTATTGAAAAGGAAACCTGCGCATGACCGACCGCACTTTTGAACCCACGACCTTGGGCGCCATTCCCATTGCAAACCGCCTGGTGATGGCGCCGATGACCCGTAACCGCGCGACGCCAAGCGGCGAGGCCCCTGCCTCCATGGCGCGCTACTACGCCCAGCGCGCGAGTGCCGGGATGATCATCTCGGAAGGAACGCAGCCCAGCCAAGTCGGACAGGGCTTCATGAATACGCCCGGCCTGCACGCGCCCCGGCAGGTGGCTGCGTGGCGCGAGGTGACGCAGGCGGTGCACTTGGCGGGGGGAAGAATCGTCGCGCAGCTGATGCATGCGGGGCGGGTCGGCCATCCGTCGCTGTATGCGACTGCGCACCAGTCCGTAGGGCCCTCGGCGCTGGCTCCCGCTGGTCAGGCGCACACGCCCAGTGGTCCCCAGCCCTACCCGGTTCCGCGTGCGCTCAGCCTGGCCGAGATCGAGCAGACTTGCCGCGACTTTGCCCAAGCGGCCGTCAACGCCCGCGACGCGGGCTTCGACGGCGTAGAGGTCCACGCGGGCAATGGGTTCCTGCTCCACCAGTTCATGGCGCAAAACTGCAATACGCGCGAGGACGGATACGGCGGCAGTGTCGCCAACCGGGTGCGCTTCACCCTGGACGTGCTGCACGCGGTGAGCGCGGCCATCGGCGCCGACCGCACGGGTGTGCGCATCTCGCCGGGAAACCCTTACAACGACATCCAGGAAGGCGACACCGAGTTGCTCTACCGTGCACTCGTGCCCCAACTGCCAGCCCTGGCCTACTTGCACGTCATGGAGGCGGGGAACAGGGCGCAGACCCAGGACATCCGCAGGCACTGGAGTGGCGCCCTGATACTCAACCCGCATGCGGACGCAAACAGCTGGCCCGCCGCCCCGCAGAGCATCGAGCCGGTGCTGCGCGAGGGTCTGGCAGACGCTGTGAGTCTTGGCGCGCTGTTCCTGGCCAACCCCGATCTGGTCAGCCGGCTGCGCCGCCCCGCACCGCTCAATGCCGCGGATCCAGATACCTACTATGCAGGGGGAGACAGGGGATATACGGACTACCCGGTCTTGCAGGAGTAGCGCTCGGCAAACGGCCCCGGGCGCGCGCTCGGGGCACATGCGCTATCGCGGTGATCGAGGCGGTTGCGGAGTAAAGTCTTGGCCCATGACCGAGCGCCCGCATACCGACGTTGCCGTGATCATGCGCTGCGAGCGCATCGACCACCGCTGGCAGGTCTGGCGCTGGTCGCTGGCCGAGGTGTTGCAGCATGACCCGGCGTTTGGCACGCAGCCGCGCCGGCTCCCGGACGACGCGCGCGGGCAGCGCTGGCTGTTCCCGGGTTTTCTCGTGGAACTGTTTCGCGACGACGCCGAAGGCTATTACCTGAACCTCTGTTCCCCGGCCCCGTGCTGGTTCGTTCTGTGGCGCCCGGATGAGGACCCGGGCGCGGACGGGGTCGCGCTCGCCCGCCCCGTGCAGGTGAGCCTGAGCTACCACGACGCGGGCCGCTGGCTGGACGCGCAGGAAACCGTGGAGCAACTGCCCGCGGCGCCCGAGGTGCTGCAGGTCCTGCGCGCCTTCGTGGCCGCGCATTACCGGCCCGAACCCAGGCGCCGCAAGCGCCCCGACAGCTTTCGCGCGCTGCACGACCGGTTTGGCAACCCCGCCCCGGTGCCCACGCAAGGGCGGGGCGGTGGTGCGGGCGGTGATGACCATGCTTGACGGATTCCTGGGGCGCTGGTCGCGCCGCAAGCAGGACGTGCGCGTCGGCAGGCCGGTGCAGGAGCCGGCGCCCGTGGCCATGCCCGCAGCGCAGGCCCCGGAGGAGCAGAGGGAACCGCCGCCGCAGGTGCCCGAGGCCCCGCCGCCACCCCCCTCGCTGGTCGACGCGCAGGCGCTGACGCCCGCGTCCGACTTCAAGCCCTTTCTGGCGCGCGCGGTCTCGCCCGAGGTGCGCAATCTGGCGCTGAAAAAGCTGTTTGCCGATCCGCATTTCAACGTGATGGACGGGCTCGACATCTACGTCGGCGACTACACCCAGCCCGACCCGCTGCCCGAGGGCATGCTGCGCAAGATGGCCAGCGCCCGGGCCATGGGCTTCTTCGGGGGAGGGACGGACGGCAACGCAATGGCCCCTGCGCTCCCCCCGACCCGGGACGGTGCGCAGGAGGCGACGACCCCGGACAGGGCACGGCCTCCCCCGTGCAAGGCCATTCCCACTCCCCTACCCACCAGCAAGCCCGACTTGGCCGCCGCCCCCACCGGTGCGGTGGCCATGTCAGCGAGCCAATCCGAACATGACCACACTGATCTGCGACTGCAACCGGACGATGCCCCTCGACGCGAAGGCCTTGGGCCGGGCATTGCATGAGGACCTGAGCCTGCATTCCACGCTGTGCCGGCGCGACGCGGGGGCGTTCCAGAAGGCCATCCGCAGCGACCAGGAGGTGCTCGTGGCCTGCACGCAGGAGCAGCGCCTGTTTGCCGAACTGGGCTTGCAGACCGAAGGGGCGGTGGCGCCGATCCGCTTCGTGAATATCCGCGAAACCGGCGGCTGGAGCCGCGACGCCGCGCAGGCCAGCCCGAAGATCGCGGCCCTGCTCGCTGCGGCCCGATTGCCCGACCCGCCCCCCGTTCCCACGGTGAGCTACCAGAGCACGGGCCGGCTGCTGATCATCGGCCCGCTGGACGCCGCCGAACAGGCAGCGGCCCTGCTGTGCGACGTGCTCGACGTGACCCTGTTCACGCAGGGTCCGGGAAGCGCAGGCGGCGCGCAGGCACGGCGGCATCCGGTGCTCGGCGGGCGCATCACGGGGCTGACGGGCTGGCTCGGGGCCTTTGATTTGCAGTGGCAGGCCGACAACCCCATCGACCTGGACCTGTGCACGCGCTGCAACGCCTGCGTGGCCGCCTGCCCGGAGAACGCCATCGGGCTCGACTACCAGATCGACCTGTCCGCCTGCCGCGCGCACCGCAGCTGCGTGCAGCAGTGCCAGGCCGCAGGGGCCATCGATTTCCAGCGCGCAGCCAGCGCGCAGCAGGAGCGCTTTGACCTGGTGCTGGACTTGCGCGCGGTCGGCGCCGGGCCCGGCTTCGTGCAGCACGCCTTGCCGCAGGGGTATTTCCGCTGGGACGGCCGCGACAGCGCCGCGCTGTTTCGGCTGCGCGAGTTGGTGGGTGCGTTCGAGAAGCCGCGGTTCTTCGTCTACCAGCAAAGGCTTTGCGCGCACAGCCGCAACGCAAGCGTGGGCTGCAAGGCCTGCGTGGACATCTGCTCGGCCGAGGCGATTGCCAGCGACAAGAGCCACCAGCAGATTCAGGTGAACCCGCATCTGTGCGTGGGCTGCGGCGCCTGCACCACGGTGTGCCCCACGGGGGCGCTCGCGTACGCCTACCCCGATGCCACGCAGCTGGGGGCCCGGTTCAGGACCTTGCTCTCGACCTACGCCGCTGCGGGCGGCAGGGACGCGGTGCTGCTGCTGCACAGCCAGGACCGTGGGCAGGCGCTGGTGGGCGAGCTGGGCCGCGCCGCGCGGCTTGGTCTGGCGCACGGTGTCCCGGCCCACGTGATTCCGGTGGCGCTGTGGCACACGGCGAGCGCGGGGCTGGACCTGTGGCTCAGCGCGCTGGCCTATGGCGCGGCGCAGCTGGTGCTGCTGAGCACGCACGAAGAGGCGCCGCAATACCTCGACGGCCTGCAGGCGCAGATGGACGTGGCCCAGGACATTTGGCGCGGGCTGGGCCACGCCGGCACCCCCGTGCAGTGGCTGCGGGCCACGAGCGCCGCCGATCTGGACACGGCGCTGCAGGCGCTGGGACGGACGGCGCGCAGCCCCGCCGTGGCGGCGCGCTTTGCCGTGGCGCAGGAGAAGCGCAGCACGCTGGCGCTGGCGCTGGAGCAGCTGATCGAACACGCGCCCCTGCCCGCAGCGCAGCGGCCCCAGGCGATTGCGCTGCCCGCCGCGGGTTCGCCGCTGGGCAGCGTCGAGGTCGACAAGGACCGCTGCACCCTGTGCCTGAGCTGCGTGGGCGCCTGCCCGGCCGGCGCCCTGCAGGACAACCCGCAGCTGCCGCAGCTGCGCTTCATCGAAGCAAACTGCGTGCAGTGCGGCCTGTGCGCCAGCACCTGCCCCGAGGACGCGATCCGGCTGCAACCCCGCCTGCTGCTGGCGCCCGGGCGCGCGCAGCCGCGGGTGCTCAACGAGGCCAGCCCCTGGGCCTGCGTGCGCTGCGGCAAGCCGTTTGGCACCGTGCAGGCCATCGAGGCCATGCTGGACAGGCTCTCGGGCCACGCCATGTTCCAGGGCGCGGCGCGCGAGCGGATCAAGATGTGCAGCGATTGCCGCGTGATCGACTTGTATTCCTCTCCCCACGAAACGAAAGCGACCGACCTGTGAGCACCAGCGCCTTCCCGCTACCGCCGAGCAGCGCGGCCCTGGACGAGGAGGCCGCGCGCGCCGAGCTCTACGGCCTGCTGGCGCAGCTGTACTACGCCGCACCCGGCGCCGCGCTGCTGTCCGCGCTGCGCGGTGCGCCGACCGGGGCGCCGCAGGCCGGGGACTGCTTGCAGGAGCCCTGGCAGCAGTTGGTGGACGCGGCCCGCGCGCTCAGCGACGCCGCGATCGCGCAGGAGTTCGAGCACCTGTTTGGTGGCGTGGGCAAGCCCGCGCTGTACCTGTACGGATCGCACTACCTGAGCGGCTTTCTCAACGAGAAGCCGCTCGCCCGCCTGCGCGGCGACCTGGACCGGATGGGGCTGGCGCGCGCCGAAGCGATTCCCGAAACCGAGGACCATATCGCCTGCCTGTGCGAGGCGATGCGCTACCTGATCGCAGGCGACGACCCGGCGGTCTGCACCCTGGGGGCGCAACGCAACTTTTTTACAACGCATCTGCAGCCCTGGGTCCGGCCCTTGTGCGACGCGCTGCAGGCGCACCCGCTGGCGCATTTCTACTGCGCGCTGGCCCGGTTCACGCGGGCCTTCATGGCCGTGGAAACCCAGGGCTTCGAGATGTTCGACGGGGCCTGAAAGAACGGCTGCGCGCGCGGAGAGACGGGGAGAAGAGGGGCGCGGTGGTGGGTGGATACAAACCCGGGTTTGCAGAGTCTTGTGCCCATCGCATAGACTTCGTATGCACAACGTTACATAGCTGCCAGCCATTGCCGGAGTCACCATGCAGAACCGCCAGCCCCCCGATCACCATCCATCTCCCGCGCGCCGCAGCTTCTTGCGCGGCGCCGCCACCGCAGGGGCTGCGGCAGCCGCCGTGGTGGCGCTCCCGCACGCCGTCCCTTCACCGGACGCGACGCCGTCCGAACCCGCGCGCGGGGCGCCGGAGGGCGGCGGTGGCTACCACCTGTCGGCGCACGTGCGGCAGTACTACGAAACCACCCGGGTCTGACAGCGGGCACGCCATGTTGCTGACCAGAAAATCCTCCCCCGCCGCGCAGGGGGCCTCCACATCTGCGTCCCCCCTTGTGCACAGCCTGCGCCGTGGCCTGGCGCAGGCCCTGCCGACCATGGACCGGCGCGCGTTCCTGCGCCGCTCCGGTCTGGGCGTGGGGGTGGGCGTCGCTGCGGCGCAGATCACGCTGCTCGAAAAGTCCAACGCCGCGGGCACCAAGGCCGGCGTCGGCGACGGCAAAATCGAAGTGCGCCGCACCGTGTGCACCCACTGCTCGGTCGGCTGCGCCGTGGACGCCGTGGTCGAGAACGGCGTGTGGCTGCGCCAGGAGCCGGTGTTCGACTCGCCCATCAACCTGGGTGCGCACTGCGCCAAGGGTGCGGCGCTGCGCGAGCACGGCCATGGCGAGTACCGCCTGCGCTACCCCATGAAGCTGCTCGATGGCAAGTACGAACGCATCAGCTGGGAGCAGGCGCTGACCGAGATCAGCGCCCGGATGCAGGCGCTGCGCCAAGCCAGCGGCCCGGACAGCCTGTACTTCGTGGGCTCGTCCAAGCACAACAACGAACAGGCCTATCTGCTGCGCAAGTTCGTGAGCTTCTGGGGCAGCAACAACTGCGACCACCAGGCGCGCATCTGCCACTCGACCACGGTGGCCGGCGTGGCCAACACCTGGGGCTACGGTGCGATGACGAATTCGTACAACGACATGCAAAACAGCCGGGTCGCGCTGTACATCGGCTCCAACGCGGCCGAGGCGCACCCGGTGAGCATGCTGCACATGCTGCACGCCAAGGAAAGCGGCTGCAAGATGATCGTCGTCGACCCGCGCTTCACGCGCACCGCGGCCAAGGCCGACGAGTACGTGCGCATCCGCTCGGGAGCCGACATCCCCTTTCTGTTCGGCCTGCTCTACCACATCTTCAAGAACGGCTGGGAAGACAAGAAGTACATCCACGACCGTGTCTACGGGATGGAGCAGGTGCGCGCGGACGTGCTCGCCAAATGGACTCCCGACAAGGTGGAGGAAGCCTGCGGGGTCCAGGAGGAGCAGATGCGCAAGGTCGCCGGCATGCTCAACGCCAACCGCCCCGGAACCATCGTGTGGTGCATGGGCCAGACGCAGCACACCATCGGCAACGCCATGGTGCGCGCTTCGTGCATCCTGCAACTGGCGCTCGGCAATGTGGGCAAGTCCGGCGGCGGCGCGAACATCTTCCGCGGCCACGACAACGTGCAAGGCGCGACCGACGTGGGCCCGAACCCCGACTCGCTGCCCGGCTACTACGGCCTGGCCGAGGGCTCGTGGAAGCATTTCGCGGCCGCCTGGGGCGTGGACCTCGAATGGATCAAGGGCCGCTACGCGTCGCCCGCGATGATGGGCAAGAACGGAATCACCGTTTCGCGCTGGATCGACGGCGTGCTCGAAGACAATGCCTTGATCGACCAGGACTCGAACCTGCGCGGCCTGTTTTTCTGGGGCCATGCGCCGAACTCGCAGACGCGCGGCCTGGAGATGAAGCGCGCGCTCGACCGGCTCGACCTGCTGGTGGTGGTGGACCCCTATCCCTCCGCCACGGCGGCCATGGCGGCCATGCCCGGAAGGACCGAGGACCTGAACCCCGAGCGCGCGGTCTACCTGCTGCCCGCGGCCACGCAGTTCGAGACCAGCGGCTCGTGCACGGCGTCGAACCGCTCGATCCAGTGGCGCGAGAAGGTCATCGACCCGCTGTGGGAGAGCCGCTCGGACCACATGATCATGCACCAGCTCGCCGAGAAACTGGGCTTTGCCGACAAGCTCTCGAAGAACTACGGGATGCAGAAGGTCAAGGGCCTGGACGAGCCCGTTCCCGAGGACATCCTGCGGGAGATCAACCGCAGCGTCTGGACCATAGGCTACACGGGCCAGAGCCCCGAGCGCCTGAAGGCGCATATGCGCAACATGCACCTGTTCGACGTGAAGACGCTGCAATCGCGGGGCGGCAAGGACCCGGAAAGCGGCTACGACCTCGGCGGGGACTACTTTGGCCTGCCATGGCCCTGCTACGGAACGCCCGAGCTCAAGCACCCCGGTTCGCCGAATCTGTACGACACCTCGAAACACGTGATGCAGGGGGGTGGCAACTTTCGCGCCAACTTTGGCGTGGAGCGCGAGGGACAGAACCTGCTGGCCGAAGACGGTTCGCACTCGCTGGGCTGCGAAATCACCACCGGCTACCCCGAGTTCGACCACGTGCTGCTCAAGAAGCTCGGCTGGTGGGACGACCTCAGCGACGCCGAGAAGGCCAAGGCCGAAGGCCGGAACTGGAAGACCGACCCCACGGGCGCGATCATCCGGGTGGCCATGGCGCATGGCTGCCATCCGTTTGGCAACGCCAAGGCGCGTGCGCTGGTCTGGAATTTCCCCGACGCGATTCCGCAGCACCGCGAGCCGCTGTACGGAACCCGGCCCGAGCTGATCGCCAAATACCCCACGTACGAAGACAAGAAAGCCTTCTGGCGCCTGCCCACGCTCTACAAAAGCCTGCAAGACAAAAACCTCGCCGACAAACTGCACGAGAAGTTCCCGCTCATCCTGAGTTCGGGCCGCTTGGTCGAATACGAGGGCGGCGGCGAGGAGACCCGCTCCAACCCCTGGCTGGCCGAATTGCAGCAGGAATCGTTCGTCGAGATCCACCCCCAAACCGCGTCCGAGCGCGGAATCCGCAACGGCGAGCGCGTGTGGCTCAGCTCGCCCACGGGCGCCCGGCTCAACGTGCAGGCCCTGGTGACGGAGCGCGTGGCGCCGGACACGGTGTGGATGCCGTTCCACTTCTCCGGCCACTGGCAGGGCGCCGACATGCTGGCCTACTACCCCAAGGGCGCTGCGCCCTTGGTGCGTGGCGAGGCGGTGAACACGGCGACCACCTACGGCTACGACTGCGTGACCATGATGCAGGAAACCAAGAGCACGATCTGCAACGTGGAGCGGGCATGAGCGCCCGCCTGCGCTGACCGGGAGAAACCAGCATGGCAAGAATGAAATTCATCTGCGACGCAGAGCGCTGCATCGAGTGCAACGGCTGCGTGACCGCCTGCAAGAACGAGCACGAGGTCCCGTGGGGCGTGAACCGCCGCCGCGTGGTCACGCTCAACGACGGCGTGCCCGGCGAGAAGTCCATCTCGGTGGCCTGCATGCATTGCAGCGACGCGCCCTGCATGGCCGTCTGCCCCGTGAACTGCTTCTACCGCACCGAAGAAGGCGTGGTGCTGCACGACAAGGACATCTGCATTGGCTGCGGCTACTGCAGCTACGCCTGCCCGTTCGGTGCGCCGCAGTTCCCGTCGAACGGCAGCTTTGGCGTGCGCGGCAAGATGGACAAATGCACCTTCTGCGCGGGCGGACCGGAGGAACATGGCAGCCAGGCCGAGTTCGAGAAATACGGCCGCAACCGCCTGGCCGAGGGCAAGCTCCCCGTCTGCGCCGAAATGTGCTCCACCAAGGCCCTGCTCGCCGGCGATGGCGACGTGCTCGCGGACATCTTCCGCACCCGCGTGGTACAGCGCGGCAAGGGCGCCGAGGTCTGGGGCTGGGGCACGGCCTACGGCACGGCGCAGGGAACGGACCGGACGGACCCACCCGCGGGAGGCAAGCCATGAAGCGTCTCCCCCTCGCCCCCCTCGCCCCTCTTGCCCCTCTTGCCCTTGCCGCCGCGGCCCTGCTCGGGTTGGGCGCCTGCGGAGAAAAGCCGCAGACCGGCGCAGGAATCCGCAGCGACGCCCCGGCCTACGCGGGAACCGGCAGCCCCTTCATGCAGCCTGGCTGGAAGGCCGGGGACCAGGCCGCTTGGGCGGCGCAGCTCAGGGCGCGCCAGCAGTACGGCCAGAACGAATACAGCCGCACGCGGTGAGGAGGAGGTCTGCCATGAAACAGCGCATGCGCTTCCTGACCCTGGTGGCGGCCCTGGCTTGGTGGGGGCCTGCGGCGGTGGCCGCTTCCGACGCCGCAGCGGCCGCCCCCCAGGCGCCCGTTGGCGTCCAGAGCCAGAACATCTTCCAACTCGGTCCGGACGCGGAGACGGACCCCGGGTACGCCGCGCAGACCCAGGCCGAGCGCGCGCGGGTGCAGCCCGGCAACAACGCGCCCCTGTGGCGCCAGGTGGGGCAGGGCGTGACGGGCTACAGCAGCCTGCCCAAGAGCCAGGCGCCCGAAGCCGGAAACCTGATCCAGCCCACCGTGCAATACCCCGGGTCCCGCGTGACGAACGCCGGGCAGGCCTGGCGCCAAGTGCGCAACGACTGGATCATTCCCTACGGCGCGGCGCTGCTCGCCATCGTGCTGCTGGCGCTGCTCATCTTCTATTGCACGAAGGGCCCATTGGGCCGCGACCACGCCGAGACCGGTGCGCGCGGCATCGAGCGCTTCACCCCCTTCGAGCGTGCGGCGCACTGGGCGAACGCGATCGCGTTCTGCGCGCTCGCGGTCTCCGGAATCACCATGGCGTTCGGCAAGTTCCTCCTCCTGCCCATCCTGGGCGCAACGTTGTTCGGCTGGCTGGCCTACGCGCTCAAGAACGTGCACAACTTCATGGGCCCGCTGTTTGCCGTGTCGCTGCTCGTCGTCGTACTCACCTTCGTGAAGGACAACATCGCCAACCGGGCCGACTGGCTGTGGTTGTCCAAGGGCGGCGGCATGCTCGGTGGCGGCGACCAGGAAGTTCCCTCGCACCGTTTCAACGCGGGGGAGAAGGGCCTGTTCTGGTGGGGTGTCACCCTCCCCGGAATCATCGTCGTGCTCACGGGCCTGGTGCTCGACAGGCTGATCCCCGGCTGGGGCGACGTGCGCGGCGAGATGCACGTCGCGCACATGCTCCACGCCACCCTCGCCCTCTGGATGATGGCGCTGATCTGCGGCCATATCTACATGGGAACCGTCGGCATGCGCGGCGCCTACCGGGCCATGAAGACCGGTTACGTGAGCGAGGGCTGGGCCCGCGAGCACCACGCGCTCTGGTACGCCGACGTCCAGGCCGGCAAAATCCCCCGGCAGCGCAGCGCCAGTCCCCCCGCGGGCGCTGCGGCTGGCGCAACGCCATCCGCGGGCCAGCCCGCACAGGTATGAGGTCGTACGGCATGACGCCATTCCTTCGTTCCCCGGTGCTGGCGCTGTGCGCGGCCAGCGTCTGCCAGCTGGCGTCAGCCAAGCTGCCCGCGGCGTCTCCCGAGGCCGCAGCCAAAGCCGCCGAAGCCAGCGCCAAGGCGGCCTGGACCGGCAAGGTCGGCAACTACCAGCTGTGCCTGGCGCAGGACCGGGTCGTCGCCCACTACCGCAAAACCACGCCGTCCGCCGCGCCCGCCCGGGCCACCGCTCCGGGCTGCACCGACCCGGGTCCGTTCGTTCACACGGCCGCCAGCCCGCCGGCCGCGCCCGCACCGGCTGCGTCCAAGCCCTGACCAGCGGCTGTCATACCCGGGAAATACCGCGCGGCTAGGCTCCGTTCCCTTGAATCCATCGAAGGAGAAGATCACATGGCGTTTGCTGCACATTCATGGAGGTGCATCGTTGCGTCGCTGGCGCTGCTGCTCACGGGTTGTCCCGTGCTCAGCTTCAACCCGTCGATCACGTCGTTGCGTCTGCTCGGTTCCGCATCCATCCCCACAGGCACCCTGTTCGAGGGGGTGGAGTTTGGCGGCATCTCGGGGCTGGACTGGGACGCGGGCAACAGCTACTGGGCCATATCGGACGACCGGGGCGAACGCGGGACCCCGCGCTTCTACAAGCTCAGCATCGACTACGACGCCAGCGGCAACGTGGACGTGAAGATCGACCGGCAGATCCATATGCTGCGCGAGGACGGCACGGCGTTTCCCTCCTCCGCGCGCACCGTGGACCCGGAAGCCATCCGCGTGGCGCGCAACGGGCAGCTTTACTGGGCGTCCGAAGGCAACTGGAACGCGGCGGCTGCGAGCCGGTTCCAGCCCTTTGTGCGGGAGATGACGACGCAGGGCGGGTTCGTGCGCGATTTTTCCATTCCTTCGAGCTACCACTACGTGGACAACGCCACACAGGGGGCGCGCAGCAACAAGGTGTTCGAATCCCTTGCCGTGGCGCCGAATGGCACGGTGTACGTGGCGAATGAGGACGCGCTGATCCAGGACGGTCCGCCCGCGAGCTTGCAGGCGGGCAGCGTGCTGCGCGTGACCGCCCTGGACCCCGTCACCGGAAAAGCCATGGCGCAGTACGCATACGAGCTGCCCAAGATACCCGTGGACGGAACGCCCGGCGCGGCGTTCAGCCCGGACAACGGCCTGTCGGACATGCTCGCCGTGGACATGACCGGCCGCCAGTTCATCGCGGTGGAGCGCGCGTTTGCTTTCGGCGTGGGCAACACCATCCGCCTGGTATGCACCGAAATCACGGACGCCACCACCGACGTGAGCGGCCTCGCCAGCCTGGCCGGTGCCACGTACACGCCCATGACGCGCAGGCTGCTGCTGGAAATGCCGGCCCAGTACCAGGGGCTGAAACTGGACAACATCGAGGCCATCAGCTGGGGCAAGATCCTGCCCAACGGGAACCGCACCCTCATCCTGGCTTCCGACAACAACTTCTCGGACACCCAGACGACGCAGTTCATCGTGTTCGAGGTGTTTGAGGATTCATAGCCTACCCAGGCTTCCAACAGCTACCCGACCTCAACACACCCATTCCTCCCCGGAATGGAGCCCTTGGACCTGCGGCCAGACCATGCTGGGAATGTTCCAATGTTTCTTCGATAAATTGCATTCGACGCATGAATGGAACATACTCCGGCCATGCTCGCGAGCACCCACACCCAGCGCGTCCTTGATCTGGTCGGCCAGAAGGGGCTGCTGCGCGCGAGCGACCTGGACGCCATTGATGCGCCCCGGGTCGTCCTGACGCGCCTGACTGCTGCCGGCCTGCTGGAAAAGATGGGGCGAGGCCTCTATCGCCTGTTCGACGTGCAGGGGTCGGAACATGAAAGCCTCGTGGCCGTCGCTACCAAGGTGCCGCAGGCCGTGTTCTGCCTGCTGACCGCGCTGCAATTCCACGAACTGACGACGCAACTGCCGCGCCAGATCTGGATCGCCATGCCGCGCGGCAGTCATGCGCCCCGGATCGACTACCCGCCGCTCAAGATGGTGCAGTTCACGGGGGATGCCTACACGGCAGGCATCGAGGAAGTGGAACGCGATGGTGTCAAGCTCCGGGTGTACGCCGTGGCCAAGACCGTGGCGGACTGCTTCAAGCACCGCAACAAGATTGGCCTGGACGTGGCGCTGGAAGCGCTGAAGGACGCCCGGGCGCGAAACAAGGCATCGGTCGATGACATCTGGCGCTACGCCAAGGTCTGCCGCGTCGCCAACGTGATGCGGCCCTATCTGGAGAGCATCGGATGAGCCCGGCGCGTCCACCGGATCGGGCGAACGTCGCCGCCTCCGTCCGCGCGCGCCTGCTCAACGTCGCCAAGACGCAGGGACCAGGGGCTGAAACTGGACAACATCGAGGCCATCAGTTGGGGCAAGACCCTGCCCAACGGGCACAGCACCATCGTCCTGTGCTTCCGACAACAACTTCTCGGACACCCAGACGAGGTACATGCATTGGTACAACCATGACCACCGGCACAGGGCGTCATGCGGGCGATCCTGGCCGCTGTACACACGAGCGCTTCGCGTGCTCAACCCGCCACGCTGGACATCACGCGCGCAGCTGACCACCCATCAAGACCGTAGCCCTCAACCTCCAAACGCGACTCAAGATGAACCGGATATTCAGCCGATGGATGTTCAGAATGAGGCGACAACTAGCGCCGGCCGCCGACATTGGTGACATCAGGTCTACGTCCCCATGTACACGAAGGGCCGAAGAACCAGGAATGCCTGCAACGAATGCGATAGGGCGACCCGCTACCCGGTGCCAACCAATTTTTCAGTCCGTCTTGGTAGGCCACGTCAAACCGGCCATAGAAAGATTTCCCCAAAAGGGTGGTGGCGCAAGTCATAAGACCCCCGGTGAACACGCCAATCACCTTGTTGTGGGAATTGAAGAGGGCTGAGCCGCTGCTTCCATTCTCAGTTGCTCCATCGCGCCACGCGACCTCGTAGTGGTTGCCCGTCATTCCGGTGCACACGAAGGATAGCAGGCTGCTGCTTACCGGGAGAGGGCAGGTTTTCCAACTGTTCAGGTTGCCCCGACTGATCTTCAGCAGGTCACTTTGCGGGTGGTGCAACCCCCCGACCGGAGC
The DNA here is from genome assembly GCF_000193225.1 of Verminephrobacter aporrectodeae subsp. tuberculatae At4. Taxonomy (GTDB): domain Bacteria; phylum Pseudomonadota; class Gammaproteobacteria; order Burkholderiales; family Burkholderiaceae_C; genus Acidovorax; species Acidovorax aporrectodeae. The sequence continues at coordinate 18,180 of NZ_AFAL01000483.1, forward strand.
GAAAAAGGACTGGGCGTTGGCATCCCAGCCCGCGAAAAAGGCCCCTGCGGGGGGCGAATCATTGAGTTTGAGCAGTGCAATGTCGCTGGTATACGATGCATACACTAGCGTAGCGCCACCCGTGAGGCTGACGGTGTTGCTCTGCGGCGTGCGGCTCCCGCAGGCGGACGATCGGTAGAACCAGTCCGTCTGCAGCGTACTAGCCTGGGCCTGCGTCGAAATGCAATGGTAAGCGGTCAAAAAGTAAGGGGTTCCCGAAGATTGGCTGTCGTTCAGCAGCGTGCCGGTGCACGTCCTGGATTTGCCTTCTGTTATGAACCGCATGCGCGCCACTGCGTTGCGCTGATCAACATAGCTATCGTAGCAGGTAGCGTCCTTGTGGCATGCCTGCGACTCGCCGATTTCGCCGATTTTGGCCACTAGCTTTTCTTCCTCCGCCCCCTCTTCTTGCGTGAGCACGTCCGAGTTCTCATAGGTATGCGAGATCCGGGGAATCGCGATGTCGATCTCATCCACGGCACTCCCCGCAGGCAATTCCACCTCCAACGTGACCTCGTCACCGTCCAAGTCAGGCGTCCACCAAGTTTGACCATCAAGGCTCACATCGCCCGCCTGCGCATTGCGCTCGATGTGCTGCAGCACCTCTTGGCCCGTGATCTGGAACACCGTGCCGGGCTCGGCTTGGCGGTACACGCGTAGCACGGCACTGCTGGGCAACTGCTTGGCAACAACCCCCAGGCGCAGGCCATAGGCGCCTTCGGACGAAAAGCTGATGGACGCGACCTGCCTTCCTCCGGCTGTAGGCTGCCAATGCAACTGTTGCAAAGTCTGCGCGGCGCTTTCGGTGGCGCTCACGGCGCGGGATTCGCCCACCGTGCGGGGGCCTACGCCAGAGTTGACAGATTGGGTTTTCTTCTGCACCAGCGTACCCAGATGGATCCGAGACGGGGTCGGGACGGCGGCACGATGCGACTTCTTGATGGCCGACACGTCCTGGACGGCACTGGCTGGTTGCACTCTTCCATCGACCTGGGTGACCGGCGAGTCCTTTTCGACAGAGGACTCGTTGTCTTGGTCCCCACTGTCACTACAACCGACCAAGAGGGCCACCACAATGGTGCCCAGCAGGCCCACGCGGGCTCCAAAAGCTGTCTTTTTCATCTTTCAATTCCTCAATAACAAGACATCAAAGAAGAACGAATAATACACATTAGAAAGCATTTTGCAATAGACGGTTTCATGCCTCCAGTGAGGGTGAATTGATCATCCGGAAATGCTGGTCAACATGGACGAGACGCGGCTCACGACGATCGCGCAAATTGGACAGTTTTTGGTCGCCGGCGCGGTGGTGCAATTCACCCCCATCCAGGACGATGAGGAGCGCAGGGAGCCTTCGGCTCAGCGCCCCACCGCGTAAGCCTGCATAAGGCGCGGCGTAGCGGCCGCGTGCAATATGCCGTCGGCATCCCGCGAGGCCGCCGTCAAACGGCCCACGGACCATGGGGGCATTTCTTCAATCTGGTGGCCGCGGCGACGCAGGTCCTCGATGACCTCGGGTCCGAAACTCCTTTCCACGGCCAGATGCCCGGGCCGGCGCCCGCGCGGGGAGAATGACGAGGGAAAATGCAGCGTGTGCGACATCGGCAGGTCGATGGCTTCCTGCAGATTCAAGCCGTGGTGCACATGGCGCAGGAAGAACAGCAATTGCCATTGCTCCTGCTGGTCGCCACCCGGGGTGCCGAACGCCAAACAGGGTTTGCCATCGCGCAGCGCAAGCGCAGGCGTCAATGTCGTGCGCGGGCGCTTTCCCGGCTCCAACGTGCCCGGCAGGCCCTCTTGCAGCCAGAACATCTGGGCGCGCGTGTTCAGACAAAAACCCAGTTCGGGAATCACCGGCGAGGACTGAAGCCAACCGCCCGACGGGGTGGCCGAGACCATATTGCCCCAGCGGTCGATGACATCCACGTGGGTGGTGTCGCCGCGTTTCACCGAGGCCTGCATATCCGCCATCGTGGGCTCGGACGTCGCGCTGCCCGCCGCGCTCACCTTGGACAGGCGCGACAGCGTCTCCATGACGCGCTCTGCCTGGTCCTCGAAACCGGGGATGCGGCCGGGCAACAACTCCTGCGAGGCGTGCGCGCCGATCAGCGCCCGGCGTGCGGCGTTGTAGTCGTCCGAGAGCAGTTGCGCCAAGGGCACG